>CAZYWR010000031.1:0-1743 GCA_964651185.1 uncultured Polyangiales bacterium | reverse complement strand
CAGAGCGCTGGCGGCTCCTATCCCGCGGACCGGCATCGCGACGCGGTGTTCACGCGGATGCCGCAACCCTCGTCGTCGCCCGCGCCGGCGCCGGCTCCTGCGCCGCGCGTCGAGCCCCGCCCGAGCGTCGGCGCGATGCCCGCGACCCCGGCGCCGCATCCTCCGCCCACGCGCATGCCGACCGTGTCGCGCATGCCGGGCCCGGCTCCGACCCAACACGCCCCCACGCGCATGCCCGCGCCGGTCCGTCGCTAAACTCGGCTAGGCTCGGCGCCGCTTCGCGTCGATATCGGCCGCCACGAAGCGCGAGGCGCGATACGCGCACAGACCGGCCAGCAAGGTCGCGAACGCCGGCAGCAAGAAGGCTCCACGCAGGCCGACGCCGCGCAGCTCCGAGACCTCGCCCACGATCACCGCGGACGCTCCCGTGCCGAGGATGTGCAGGAACGGGATGAAGCTCGCCTGCGCTTCGGTCGCGTGCGCATCGTCCACCACGTCGTCGATCACGGCCGGCATGGGCCCGTTGTAGAACGGCAGGAAGAACATCAAGAGCCACGCGATGAGGATGTAAGGCACGCCGTGGTCCACCCAAATCACGCCTAGGCAGAACGGAAACGCGGCGAAGAAGCCGAAGGCGATGGTCAGCACGCGTCCACGTTTGCTGCGCGCCTGGAGCTTGTCGCCGAGATAGCCGCCGGCGAGCACGCCCGCGATGCCGCCCGTGAGCGCGATGGCCGCGTAGAGCGGGCGCGCTTCCTCCTGCGGCATGCCCTTGACCTGCACCGTGAAATCGACGATCCACGTGATGTAGCCGCCGGCCGCGAAGCTGATCAACACGGCCGACGCGAGCATCCAGCGCAAAGTGCGGATCGCGAGCGTGCGGCGGATCGCGCGGCCCATTTGCCCGAACGCTCTGCGCAACGTGAGCTTGCGCTCGTCCTGGGCGAGATCCGCGCGTCGCGCGGGGACCTGCAGGCTCATGATCAGGAGACCGAGCACGAACCCCGGCGCGCCCACGAGCAGGAACGCGCGCGGAAAGCCGAGCGTCCCCCCGAGCCACAAGCCGGCGCAGGCTCCCGCGAACATGCCGCCGTTGTAGATCGCGTTGAGACGCGCCTTGTGGTTCGGGTCGACCTCGCACAAGATCGCGTTCGACGCGGGTCCGTACGCCGCCTCGCCGATGCCTACCGCGCCGCGCAAAAACAAGAGCGACACGAAGCCCACGGCGAGGGCACTCCCGAGCGTCGCCAGCGACCACACGGCGATGCCGATCGCCATCGCGCGCCTGCGATCGAAGCGATCTGCAGCCCAGCCGAAGGGCACGGTAGCGAGCGCGTGCACGACGAAGAACGCGCTGGTGAGCGCGCCGAGCTGCCCGTTCGAGAAGTGAAAGATGCGACGCAGGTCATCGTACATCGTGACCACGACCATGCGGTCCAGGTAGTTCACGAAATTGACCAGCGTCAGCACGCTGACCACGTACCGGCCATAGGCGTTGGAGCGGGGTCGCCAGACTGTACTCGTACTCAGCAAGCTCCTGACAGGCTGGCACGAAAATCGAAAAGCTCCAGACCGGGCACACTCCGGATCAATCGCACAGTGTCTTTTCGAGCTCCTCGAAATAGAGGTCTGGCCTGCGCGGCAGGCCGAAGCGCGGCTCCCCATAGGGGAAGGGGAGACGCCTTCCCGTGCGCTGGTAGCCGCGCCGCTCGTACCAGGCGATGACGTCGCGGCGCTGTCCGA
>CAZYWR010000030.1:0-2687 GCA_964651185.1 uncultured Polyangiales bacterium | reverse complement strand
GCTCGAGATCGATCGCTTCAACGGACAGGTCGCGGCGCGCATCGTGTTGCCGCTCACACGATTCCGGCGCTACGAGCCGAAGCGCCGCGCGCTCATGGTGGCCGAGCTGGAGCGCATGCTCGCGCAGGGACCGCTCTCGCGCGACTTGCACGAGCAGGTCACCAAGGCCCTCGAGGCCGCGCGAACGGACGCGCGCTAGGCGCGACCCGAACCTGCCGCAGCGCCGCGCGGACGGCTGGCTTCCATGCGACGTAGCCAGGCGTCTACGTGCGCACAGGTGTTCGTCTGCCCAGCTTTACCGCACGCAAAACACCTTGCGCCCTCCGCGAGCAGTGACGACAATACGAAAGTCAGATCGAGGGGGATCCGCCGCCCGCGCGCCAGGTTCATGACTACGCACGCACCCAAGCAGACACCGCAACCCGACGAGCTGGTCGGTCGCATCATCAACGACCGGTTCCGGATCATCAGCGTGATCGCGCGCGGTGGGATGGGACGCGTCTACCGTGCCGAACAGGTACCGCTCGGGCGGCTGGTCGCGATCAAGACGCTCGATCCGCGCAACCAGGGCGGCGATCAGGATCCGCACTTTCAGCAGCGCTTCTTCCTCGAGGCGTCCATCGCGTCGAAGCTGCAGCACCCGAACACGGTGACGGTGTTCGATTATGGCCGCACCGATGACGGCATCTACTTCATCGCGATGGAGCTGGTCGAAGGGCGCTCGCTGCTCAGCCTGGTGCGCCAGGAGGCGCCGCTCCCTCCGGAGCGCGTGATCCACATCGCCATCCAAATCGCGCGCTCGTTGCGCGAGGCGCATCGGCTCGACGTCATCCACCGCGACCTCAAGCCTGGCAACGTGCTGCTCGCGCGCCATGGCGACGAAGACGACTTCGTGAAGGTGCTCGACTTCGGTCTGGTCAAGCACATCGAGAGCGAGCAGGAGATGGAGCTCACCAAGGCCGGCCTGTTCATGGGTTCGCCCAAGTACATGTCGCCCGAGCAGATCCGCGGCGAGCGCGTCGATGCGCGCGCGGACATCTACGCCCTCGGCGTAGTCATGTACGAGATGTTGACGGGCCGGGTGCCGTTCGACCGCGAGAACACGGTGAAGGTGCTGATGGCCCACATGCACGAGGCCGTCCCCGCGCTCATGATCGAAGGCTGTCCGGAAGGGCTCGTGCAGCTGGTGATGCGCTGCTTGGCCAAAGATCCCGAGCACCGGCCGGTCTCCATGGACGAGGTCATCGGACTGCTCAAGCAGTCGAGCGGGGCGCCGCTGACGACGAGCGGCGCGTACGCGCTGTCGCAGGAGGTCCGGCTCTCGATGACGCCGGGTGCGCCCGGTCCGCATGGCACGCCGGGACACGGCTACGGTTACCCCGGGTCGCTGGGGCCGGTGAGCTCGCAGCGCGCGCTCCCCGGCGATGCGCCGGCGTTCCCGAGCGTGTCGGGGGTCATGCCGCAGCACGCGGCGCCATTTCACGCGTCGGGCGCCGCCCCTGCGGGCGGAGGCACGAGCTGGCTGCCGAAGATCGCCGTGCTCGGCGCGCTGCTCATCGCGGGCGGTTTTCTCGCGCTGCGCTTTTGGGAGCGCGGCGGTCCGCTCCACGTGCAGTCACTGCCCGACGAACCGGGGGCCTTCCACGCGCCTGGCGCCGCGCTGCCGAGCGCGAATCAGGTACCCGGACAGGGCGCAGCAGACGAGGCGCACGCGCCGAGCCAAGGCACGCCGCCCCCCAACGTCGCCCAGCAGCACGTGTTGGTGCGCCTCACCAGCACGCCGAGCGGAGCCACCGTGAGCGCCGACGGCAAGACCTACGGCCATACCCCAGCCGACGTCGAGTGGTGGGGCGAACTCGCGGCCGAGGGGCGCCAGATCACGTTCGTGTTCGAGAAGGAAGGCCATGAGAAGGTGACCGTGGTGCGTACGATCCACGGCGAGAAGCTCAACGTCGAGGCCACGTTGCCCGCGCGCGCCGTGCGGCGCCGCCATACCGCGAGCGCGCCGAGCGGCGAATCGTCGGGCACGGCGCAAGGCCCAGTGGTCGTGCCCAAAGACTTCAAAGAAGACCCGTACTGAACGGCGCGGGATCGCCCGGGAGCGCGCGAAGCAGGGAAGATAGCGGGTTTTTACCTGCGATTTCGTGGCGCGCGCGCCGCTTATCTTGCCCTTTGCCGCGCCGCCCGTTAGTGCAGATCCCACGATGGATCTCGATGCGCTCGTACCGGCTGCTGGGATCGGGAATGCGTTGACGCTCGCGCCGCGGTTGCGCAGCCCCGAGCTCGCCGGCGTGCCGCAGAATCCCGCTGAGGTGCTCGCGCTGCTGATGGACTTTTCGGGCAGCGTGGCGCTGGCCGAGTTGCTCACGGCGCCGCCTCCCGAGGGGCCGAGCCACCCTCACGCGAGGGCGCTCGCGGCCGAGCTCAGCGCGCGCGTGCGCGCGCGACTCGACGCGGTGCTCCCGGTCACGCTCAAGCCGTTGACCGGGCGGCGCGCGCCGAGCGTGCCCAGCGCCGACGAGCTCGCGCACATGCTGCGCGGCAGGGTCGACACGAGCGATGCGGCGGCGGAGCTGGCGCGTGAGCTCGGGGCGCCCTTGCGCTCGGCGTTGAGCGCGAGCCTGCGTCAGGCGCAGTCGCAAGTCGCGGTGGTGCGTTGGGAGATCGCCCACGAGCTGCGCGCGCTC
>CAZYWR010000029.1:0-8374 GCA_964651185.1 uncultured Polyangiales bacterium | reverse complement strand
AGGTCGAGCGCGCGCTCACCATGCCGGAGGCGCTTGCACCGAACGGCGTGCGGCCCGAAGAAGGCCTGATCGACGCGACCCGGCGGCTACCGCTGATCGCGGCCGGCCTGGGAGCGTTGCTTTTGGCAGCGGTCTTGTATCTCGGGTTGGCGGTGTCGTTGCGCGAGCAGCTCCAGCGCTTCGTGACGTGGATGGGACGAGCGGAGCTGTCCGCGCCGCTGAGGACCGCAGGGAGATGAAGATGGTGACCGGCATCGCGGTCGCGCTCTTTCTCGGCGCGGTGTGGGCGCTGAGCCTGGTGTTCGGCGTGTCGCTGTGGATTCCGATCCTGATCACGAGCGGCGTCGTGTTCGTGATCGCGTGCTACATCGCATTCAAGGAATATCGCGGGGCGCGCGCCAGCCGCGAGATCGAACTCTCGCTCGCCGACCAAGCGCAGCAGTTCGAAAAGCGCGCGCGCCCCGATCAGCAGGCGGACGCGCGCGCGCTCGCTGTGCAGTTCGAAAAGGCGCTCCAGACGCTCAAGGCTTCGAAGCTCGGCCGCGGTCGCGGCGGAGCCCTCTACGCGCTGCCGTGGTATGTCATCATCGGGCCGCCGGGAGCCGGAAAGAGCACGGCCATCCGGCAGTCGGGCCTCAAGTTCCCGTTGCTCGGCGGCAAAGGGAGCGTACGCGGGATCGGAGGCACCCGGAACTGCGACTGGTGGCTGACCAACGAGGCCGTGCTGCTCGACACCGCCGGTCGCTATGCGACCGAAGAAGACGACCGCGAAGAGTGGCTGTCGTTTCTGGAGATGCTCCGGCGCGCCCGGCCCAAGCGCCCGCTCAACGGCGTGATCGTGGCAGTGAGCATCCTGGAGCTGGCCGGGGCGGGCGAGCGCGAGCTCGAGCGGCTGTCGGAGCGCATTCGCGACCGCATCGACGAAGTCATGTCGCGGCTCGAGGTCCGACTGCCCGTGTACGTGGTGTTGACGAAGTGCGATCTGTTGGCGGGTTTCATCGAATCGTTCGAGAACCTGCGCAAAGCGGAGCGCGGACAGATCCTCGGCTTCACGCTGCCGGTGAGCGAGCCGCGCGAGCTCGCCGAACAGGTGGAGGAGCAATGGACGCGACTCGTGCAAGTGGTCGAACGGCGCAGCCTCTTACGCGTGGCGGAGGCGCGCGGGCAGGCCGCGCGGCGCGCCGCGTTCGCCTTTCCGCAGCAGCTCGAAGGACTCAAGGACAGCATTACCAGCTTCATGAGCCTGACGTTCGTGGAGAACGTGTACCGAGAAGCCCCCATCGTGCGGGGTGTCTACCTGACGAGCGGAACGCAGGAGGGGAGCCCCGTCGATCGGCTGATGAGCTCGATGGCTGCGGCGTTCGGGTTGTCGCCGCGGGCGCGAGAAGAGCCGACGCGCGCCGACAGCAAGAGCTATTTCCTCGCGGATCTATTCCGGACAGTCATGTTCCCGGATCAAGATCTCGCAGCGAAGAGCACGCTGGCCGAACGCCGATTGCGGACCGTGCGCTTTGCGGTGGCGCTCGCGCTCGCGCTGATCGCAATCACGTCTTCGAGCGTGAGCGTGCGCGCTTACGTCCTAAACCGGGAAGTCGTGCGCGGTGCGCAGTCGGAGCTGGCGCTGGCCATGGAGGCGCGCGATCCCAGCGCGAGCAAGCCGGCCTCGCTGCTGGCACTCGAGCCGATTCGCGCCCGCCTCGCTACGCTGCGCAGCTGGTCCGATGGGCAAGCGCCGTGGTTGTACCGCGGCGGCCTGTACCAGGGAGACGCGCTGCTGCCGCATCTGCGCACGTTTTATGCGTCCACGCTGCGGGCCGTGCTGATGGAGCCCTTGGTGCTGCGGCTCGAGCGCGGGATCGCCGACATGGTGCAGCTCAAGGCGGGCCTGCAGCAGGCTCCCACCAGTCAGGACCACGCCTGGCTCTACGAGCAGACGCGCGCCTACCTTCTGCTCACGCAGCCCAAGGAGGCCGGCGAACCGGCGCTCGATGCGGAGTTGAAGCGCTGGTTGACGGGAAAGTTGGTCGAGACCTGGATCGGGAAAGACACCAGTCGAGTATCACCTGCCGACCGACAGGCGATGGCCGAGCACGTCGCGTCCTATCTCGACTTGCTCGCGAGCGATCCGCTGCTGGGCTTTGCGCGATCGGGGGCGACCGTCGGAGGGGCGCGCGAACTTCTCTCGCGCGTGCCCATGGTCAAGCTCGCGGTGGATCGCGTGGTGGCAGAGATCGAGCCCCTCGGTCTGGACCTGACCTTCGAGCATGTCGTCGGCGCGAGCGGCCTTCCGGTCAGCGCGAGCGGACGCATTCGTGGTGCGTTCACGCGCCGCGCCTGGGAGGAACAGGTCGAGCCGCTGTTCAGGGAGCTCCCGCCCGAGCTGCTCGGCGATAGCTGGGTGCTCGAGAGCTTGGGCGGCGATGGCCGTACGCGTGAGGCGCGCACCTGTGCGCTCAAGTCCGAGTACTTCAGCCGCTACATCGACGAGTGGCGCGCTTTCGTGGGCACGATCCGCGTCGAGGAGCCCCTCGATCACGATCGGGCCCTGGTCGTGTTGCAAGACCTGACGCGCGGGCAGCCGCCCCCGCTCGAGCGCGTCATGCGCGGCATCGCCTACAACGCGCGGCTAACGCAGCCAAAGGCCGAGAAGTCCGGCGCCGAGAAGAAGGCGGAAGAGCTAGGCGTACTGGCCCAGCTGCGCAAGCGCGTGGAGGACGCGCCCGTCGCGGGCGTGCTTCAGCGCAAGGACCCGTGCCTCGGAGGCGAATACCTGACTGAGCGCAGCGTTCGTCGGGCGCTCGAGGGGTTCTTTTCGTTCGGCGCGGCCTGGGACGAGCCGCAGGCGGGAGCGGCGCCTCAGCTCACGGCGGTGCAGATCTATCAGGAGCAGCTTACGTACATCCGCGACGCCCTGCAGGCATACCTGGACGACCCGAGCAGCTCCGAGCCTCTACTCGCTCGGCTGGCGAGCGCGCGCACGCGCGTACGCAGTCTGATCGAGACGCAGGAGGTAGGTTGGCGGCCGCGCTTCGATGCGCTGCTCTGGCCGCCCGTGAACGGCTCGTCCACCAGCTCGACCTCCGCGCTGGCCGGCGAAAAGGGGCTCCAATGGTGCACGTCGGTCGTCTTGCCGTATGCGCGCACTTTGCGCGAACGCTACCCGTTTGCCCGCCAGGGCCAAGACGCGGCGCTCGCCGATCTCGCCGATTTTTATCGCCCGGGCAGCGGCATCCTCTGGGCCTTTTACGACGCGGCGCTCAAGCGCGACGTACCGCAGGTCGGTGGACAGTTCGAGCTGCGCCAGGGCGCGAGCGTGGGTTCGATGTACACGCCGGAGCTGGTTCGCTTTTTGAATCGATCTTACTATCTGTCCAATGTGCTGTTCCCGCCGCGCGCAGAGAAGCCGCGCGTCGATCTCGAGCTGCGCGTCTTGCCTTCCCCTGGCATCGCACAGGTGATCTTGACTATCGACGGGCAGACCGTCGATTTTCACAATGGCCCGGAGAAGTGGCACCGCATCACGTGGCCGGGAGAAGCGGAGCAGCGCGGCGCGAGCATGCGCGTGAAAGGCGCACGCATCGACGAGACGCTCGTGCAGGAGGGCGAATGGGGCCTGTTTCGCCTGCTCGACAAGGGCACGATCTCGGCGAATCCGGGCGAACGGTTCTTTACCGCGCGTTGGCGTCTGCACACGCAAAACGACGTCGCGATCGACATCCGGCCGGCCCGAGTCGAGAACCCGTTCGTCGGCGCGAAGGCTTACCTGGAGGCGTTTCGCGCCGACGGAGTCGAAGTTCCGCGCGCGATCGCCGCGCACGCGAAAGGGTGCGGCGAATGAACGGTCAGAGCGCGAGCGTGCTGTTCGGAAAGCTCCCCTCGCGTGGCGACTTCGTGCGCAGCGGGCCGCGGGGGACGGCCGAGCACGCCTTCGAGGAATGGCTCGCGCGCGCCGTCGAGTTCAGCGGGGGCGCGCTGCCCAGCACCGCGCTGCGCTTCGTGGTCGCGCCGCCCGACGGCGATGGATCTTTGGTGGGCGCCTGGGTGCCGAGCCGGGACGAAGTCGGCCGTGGTTTTCCGCTCGCGCTCTTGCAGCGCCTGCCCGACGACGTCGCTTGCGTGCCGTGGTCGGTCGTGCCCGCGCATTACGAAAGCTATCTCGAACAGAGCGAGCGCTGCCTCGAACGCGCGCTCCAGCAGCCGCTCGATTGGCTGAAGGGCGCCGTGGCGCGGCTCGAGCTCCCCCATCCGAGCGCCTTGCCGGGGCGCTGGCACCAGGCGCGCCGCGCGCTCGGCGAGCTGTCGGTCGCGGCCTTCGCAGCGCGCGTCTTCGCGCCGTCGGCGGTCGATCCGCTGGCCTATGCTCTGTGCACGTTACGGCGCGCAGCCGCGCTCGCCGACGAGGAGATCACGCTCGACCTACCGAGCACATGCGCGACGGACACGCTCGCCTGGCTCGAGCTGTTGCGCAGCCTCCTGGGCCAAGAGCGGCGCCCGAGCGCGCTCTTGTGGGCCGCGGGCTCGGGGCGGCTCTTGGCCAGCCTCGGAGAGATCTCACCACGGCTCATCGCGTTCTTGCAGGATCCCCAACACCGCAGCAGCCGTCGTTGGCCGGTGTGGACCGAGAGCGCGGCGGCAGGAGAGCTGGCGCGCGCGGAGCTGAGTGAGGGCGAGCGAAGGCTCCTCCTGGGCGGCGCCAGCTTGAGCGACTTGATCGACGCCGTGCGCAGCGCGAGGTCCTCGTGAGCGACCTCGAGCTTCCACAAATCGCTGCCTGCTTGCAGCCGATCTCCGCCGCAGCACCTACGGGACAGGATGCCCGCCTCGAGCCGCAGCACGAGCAAGTACGCGCCGAGATCGCGAAGCTCAGCGCGCTCGCGGATTCCGCGCCGGACTGGGGGCGGGTCGCATCGCTCGGTCTCGGACTGCTTCGGAGCCACTCGAAAGACTTGTTGATCGCGTCGTACGTGGCCGAGGCGTTGAGCGAGCTCCATGGCGCGGCCGGGGTGCAGGCCGGGCTCGGTCTGGTGGCGGATTTGCTCGAGACCTTTGGCGACACGCTCTTCCCGATGCGGGGGCGCGCGCGGGTCAACGCGCTGGAGTGGCTGCTCGATCGCTGTCAGGCGCGGTTCGCGCAGCTCAGCGTGCCGCGTGCGCAGGTGCGCGCGCTCGAGCATCAAGCCGCCCAGCTGCGCGACGCTGCATGCGCGCTCTGTGGTCCTGACGCGCCGTCGTTCGCGGAGTTGTTTCGCGCGCTCGAGCGCATGTCCTTGTCGGCGCCCGCGGAGGCGACGCCGGTCCCCGCGAGTCCGAGCGCCGCGGCAGCCGTGGCGCCGTCAGCTCCACCTGACGGTTTCGCCGGACCTTCCGCGGCAGGAACGCCCGAGCGTCGCACGGCGCCGGAGCGCGCGTCGAGCCCCGAGCGCCCGGGTGTGCTCGCGCATGCTTCGGCTTTGCCATCTGAGCGCGCGCCCGGGCGGGTGATTGGATCCGATGGTGAAGAGCCGTTGTCGACGCCGACCGTGCCTTCGGTCGTCCCAACCGCCGCTGGCGGGGCGCTTGCTTTCCGGACGGGGGACGAGCTCGCGCAACCACCCGGGCCACGTCACGCGACGCCCATCGCGCCGCGCTCAGCGAACTCGTCTGGCATCGAGGCATCCGAGGTGGTCCACGCGTTCGGCGCGCCGCCCGAGCAGCCGGCCAAGGTCCAGGCGTACGTGTTCAAGGCGGGCATGGTCATGATCGACCTCGCGCGCAGCCGCTTTGCGGCCGATCGCAGCGATCCGCGCGCCTATCGCTGGTTGCGTACCGGGTTATGGCTCGGCTGGGAGCGAGCGCCCGCGGCCAACCGGCGTGGGCGCAGCGACATCGACCCGCCGCCGCCAAAGCTGCGCGCGGAGCTCGCAAAGTTGACAGAGGCGGAGTCGTGGGACGACGCGCTCGCGGGCAGTGAGGCCATGCTGGCCGACCACCCGCTCTGGCTCGATCCGCACGCGATCACCTGCCGCGCGCTCGAGCGACTCGGCGAGCGCTTCGCCCCGGCGCGCGCGGCGGTCGAGCGGGAGAGCCGCGCCTTCATGGCACGTCTGCCCGAGCTGCTCGCGCTCCAGTTCGCCGACGGGACGCCTTTCGGGTCGGCGGAGACCGTAGCCTGGCTCAAGCCGCAGGCGGGATGCGCAGCCGACGGCGAGACGACAGACGGCAGCGAACTGTGCGCGGACATCGCGCGGGGTGAGCGCGCGGCGGGCGAACGGTTCGAAAAGGTATTACGGGCGTGCGGCTCCAAGCGCGCAGCGTTTCGGCTGCGGGTCGAGCTCACGCGCGCTCTGAACGCGGCTGGCAAGACGGAGCAGGCGCTCCATCTGTGTGCAGGGCTCGAACAGGAGCTCGACGCTCATCGGCTCGAGCTGTGGGAGCCCGAGCTCGCAGTGGTCGCGCTCAAAACGCTTTGGCAGGTGTGGTCGGCCGCGCGCACGAACGGGCGGGCCCAGGCCGAGGCGGCGCGGGTGGGGGCCAGATTGGCGCAGCTCGCGCCGACCGCTCTGCTGTGAGGTTCGAACACGAGATTCGAGAAGGCTGAGAAGGAGGTATGTCGATGGCAAAGGAAGGAACGGTCGCGCCCAAAGAGCGCGTGAACATCACCTACAAACCCGCCACGGGAGACGCCAAGGAAGGGGTCGAGCTGCCGCTCAAGATGCTGGTCCTGGCCGATCTGACCGGTCGTCCCGACGAGCGACCGGTCGAGGAGCGCGCGCCGATCTCCATCGACAAAGACAACTTCGGCCGGGTCATGGCCGAACAGAAGCTGAGTGTGCAGACGAGCGTGCCCGACCGCCTCAGCAACGAGGCGAACGCTGAGCTCCAGGTCAACCTGGAGCTGCGCGGTCTCTCGGACTTCACGCCTGACGGCATCGCCGGTCAGGTGCCCGAACTGCAAAAGCTCTTGGCCCTGCGCAACGCGCTCATCGCGCTCAAGGGGCCCATGGGCAACATCCCGGCCTTCCGCAAGAAGATTCAAAGCCTGCTCGGCGACGAAGCGGCGCGCCAGCAGCTTATGCGCGAGCTCGGCCTGAGCGAGGGCTGAAAGGTATTTCCAAAGGGCGCTCTCAACACGGAGAACACGGATGTCAAACCAGAATCAGGCGACGCTTGCCGACGCGCAAGCCACAGAAACCTCGGCTTCAGAGGGGTCGTTGCTCGAGCAGATCTTGTCCGAAGCGCGGCTCGACAAGAGCGACGAGACCTACTCGATCGCGCGCCAGGGGGTCGAGGCGTTCATCGCTTCGATGCTGGCACCCGACAAGAGCGGCCAGCGCATCGATCGGGCGGCGATCGATGCCATGGTGGCCGAGATCGATCGACGGATCAGCGCGCAAGTGAACGAAATCTTGCACGCACCCGCGTTCCAGCAGCTGGAGTCGACTTGGCGAGAGCTCAAGCTGTTGGTCGATCGGGTGGACTTTCGCGAGAACATCAAGGTCGAGATCCTCAACCTTGCCAAGGAGGATTTGAGCGCAGACTTCGAAGATGCGCCTGAGCTCGTCAAGAGCGGGCTCTATCGCACCGTCTACTCGTCCGAATACGGAACTTTCGGGGGCAGCCCCTACGGCTTGCTGGTGGCGAACTACGACTTCGACCAGGGTCCGCAAGACATGCAGCTGCTCCGCGACTGTGCGGCGGTCGCTGCCATGGCGCACGCGCCGTTCATCGCCAACGCTTCGCCGCGCTTTTTCGGCGGCGATTCCTTCCTCGAGCTGCCGCGGCTGAAAGACCTGCGCTCGCTGTTCGAAGGTCCGCAGTATGCGCGCTGGAGCGCCTTCCGCGACAGCGAAGACGCGCGCAACGTGGGGCTGTGCCTGCCGCGCTTCCTCCTGCGGCTCCCTTACAGCCAAGAGACCATCCCGAGCAAGTCTTTCAACTTCCAGGAAGACGTGATCGGCCATCACAGCCGTTACTTGTGGGGCCACGCGTCGGTCGCGTTCGCGACCCGCGTGGCAGACTCGTTCGCCAAGTACCGTTGGTGCCCGAACATCATCGGGCCGAATTCGGGCGGCGCCATCGAACAGCTGCCGCTCCACAACTACGAGGCGATGGGTGAAGTGCAGACCAAGATTCCCACCGAGATCCAGCTCACGGAGCGGCGCGAGTTCGAGCTCTCCGAGGAAGGGTTCATCGGACTCGTGTACCGCAAGGGCACCGACAACGCCGCGTTCTTCTCCGCCAACTCGCCGCAGCGGCCGAAGCTGTTCGGCAATTCCGACGAGGGGCGCTCGGCGGAGACGAACTACCGGCTCGGCACGCAGTTGCCTTACATGTTCATCATCTCCAGGCTCGCCCACTACATCAAGGTCCTGGAGCGCGAGCGCATCGGCTCCTC
>CAZYWR010000028.1:0-3304 GCA_964651185.1 uncultured Polyangiales bacterium | reverse complement strand
AAGCCCGGCTGCTCCGTTGCTGCAGGAGCAGCAACGACGCGATGCCGCGATGGGCGGGCGCGCGCGATCACGCGAGGCGCGCCCGGTGCCTCGAGCAGCTAACGATGAGCGCGGATACCGTCGATGAAGACTTGTGTGACTTGCTCGAGGCGCGGCGCCACCTCGGGGTCGAGCACCGCCCCCTGGGCCGTGAGCTCGATCGCCTTGTCGAGCACGAACAGGCCGCCGACGACGAGCCGCGGATCGAGCGACTGCAGCATGGGACGCACCGCGTAGTCGAGCGCCAGCACGTGCGCGACCGTCCCGCCGGTCAGCAGCGGCAGCACGACCTTACCGCGCAGCGCGAACTGTGGCAGCAAATCGAACAACGCCTTGAGCACGCCGGTGTATGCCGCCTTGTAGACAGGGCTCGCGACCACCAGACCATCCGCTTCCGCGACGAGCTCGATGGCTCCCTTGATGGCGGGGTGCTCCGTGTCTGCATGGAGAAGCGCTTGCGCGGGCAGATCGCGCACGTGCAGAGTGCGTACCCGGAAGGCTTCGCGCGTCAGCCGCTGCTCGACCAACTGCGCGAGCCCCAAGCTACGCGAGGGCCGGGTGGGACTGCCTGTGATGAGCGCGATCGAAAAAGGGTCGGTCATGATGCGATAGTCCGACGGTAGCCGTTAGAGCTCGTTGGCCCAAAGCTGGCGAAGGACCCGCTGCTCCTCCAGCAACTCGTCGATCGAACGCGGGCGCGCGTGATCTGTCAGGTCGAAGAGCCCGCCCGCAGGGGAGCCGCTCGAGGCGAGCTCCCGAGGCGCGAGCTCGATGTCATGGCCGAGCTTTTGCTGCTTCGAGAGGAGGTAGCTCTGGTTGTGCGCGTTCGCGCGGCTCGGCAGGCGCACGCGCCGCGTGATCGCCACGCCGTAGCTCTCGAGTGCCGCGAATTTCTCGGGGTTATTGCTGATCAGGCGCACGCTGCGGGGCGCGAGGTCGCGCAGGATGTGCGCTGCCGCATCGTAACGGCGCGCATCCACCGGAAAGCCGAGCTCGATATTGGCCTGTACGGTGTCCGCTCCTTGGTCTTGCAGATGGTAAGCGCGAAGCTTGTTGGCCAGACCGATGCCGCGCCCTTCGTGTCCGCGTAAGTAGATGACGATGCCCTGGCCGGCGCGCGCGATCGAGGAGAGCGCCGCGTCCAGCTGGTCGCGACAGTCGCAGCGCATCGAACCGAACACCTCGCTCGTCAGACACTCCGAGTGGACCCGCACCGGAACGTCGTCCGCCTTCTCGACGTGGCCCGCGATGAGGGCGATGTGCTCTACGCCCTCGAGTTCGGAGTAATAAGCGCGCGCCAGGAAGGTTCCATGGCGCGTGGGCAGAGGCACTTCGGCGATGGGGATCACCCAACGTTCGTTGCGCTTTCGGTACGCGATCAGATCCGCGAGCGTGGTGACGGCGAGGCCGTGCCGCTCGGCGAAGCGCAGGAGCGCCGGCCGGCGCGCCATGTTGCCGTCCTCTTCGATCAATTCGCAGAGCACGCCGTAGGGTCGAAGTCCGGCCAGGCGCGCCAGATCGCTCGCGGCCTCCGTGTGGCCGGGGCGCGCCAGCACGCCACCCTCGCGGACGCGGAGCGGAAAGACGTGTCCGGGCCGCGCGAACTCATTCGCGCCGATGCGTGGATCGGCCAGCGCGCGGATGGTCGCGGCGCGGTCGCTGGCCGAGATCCCCGTACTGGTGCCGTGCTTGTAGTCGACCGAGACCGTAAAGGCGGTGCCGTGTGAGTCGCTGTTCCGGCTCACCATAGGCGGGAGGTTCAGCTCGTCGGTGCGCTCGGAGGTCAAGGCTGCACAGATGACCCCGCTCGTGTGGCGCACCATGAAGCCGACCTTCTCCGGCGTGGCCGCTTCGGCGGCGAAGATCAGATCGCCTTCATCTTCGCGGTCCGCGTCGTCGATGACCACGACGAGCTCGCCACGCGCGATCGCGGAGACGGTGTCTTCGATGGTCGCGTACGTCACGCAGGCTCCTTTCGCGCTCGCGCCGGGCGCGGCTGGGTAGGCCCGCGGGGTGTGCAGAACATGTGCCAGCAGTGCGCGCTCCCGTCGCTCGATGGAGGAGCTGCACGTGTCGCACGCGCTCACGACTGCGGCGTCGCCTGAACCGATCGTGCTCACCTTACGCTGGGCCGACGAAGCGCCGTGCGCTTCGTGGGAAAGCGAGCGGCGCGCGCGCGTCCTTGACGGCACCGGCGCGCGCTGCTCTCGAAATGCGCTGCTGGCTTGCGGTTTCTATCCGAGCCGAGACGCACACCACGTCGTGGCGGTCGGCGTGGGCCCGCGCTCCGTGATATCCCACGCGCGCATATCACGGCAGCAAACCGCGCCGCGAGATTCACGGGACGACCCGGATGCGCACTGGGTCACCGACGACATCGGCGCGCTGACCGGGCAGGCTCTCACGCGAAGGGCTCGAGCAGCTGGTCCGCCAGCGCGTCCATCGCCTGGGGAAGCCCGGGACGCAGCGACGGGCCCGCGGCAGCGTTGAGCAGTGCGCGCGCGAGCGCATGGCCGGGTCGGTATGCACGCCCGCCAGCCATCATCATGCAGCGGGTGGCGACCTCGACGGCAGTGCGCGCGGCGAAGCTCTTTGCGCGCCGACAACGTTCGACGTAGCTCGTCCGACATGGCAACGCGTCTTCGCGCGCGACCGCTTCGATGAACCCGACGGCCGCATCGAGCGACAGCGCGCAATCGGCGAGCGTCGCGCGCACCCAAGGCGAGCTCGCGGAAGCGCCGGCCGTCGCCGCCGCGAGCGCCCCTTCCGCGATCCCCGCGAACACCGCCGCCATCAGCAACGTGGACCAATGGCGCGCGCTGACGCCGCTGATGGCGCCTGGATAGACGAAGGTGGCGCAGGCGGGCGCGTCCCGCAGGGTCAAACTCACGCTGGCCGTCGCGTGTAGGCCCAGCGCCTCCCAATCGTCCGCCAAGGAGACGCCCTCGGCGGTGCGCGCGACGAAGAATGCGTCGAGCCCGTTTTCCGTGCGCGCACTACAGAGGAAGTAGTCGGCGTCGGGTCCGAGCGTGGCGAAGCTCTTCTCACCGGTCAGCCGCATCTCCTCGCCGGGTCCGCGCTCGGCGCGGGTCTGCGTGTTCGCGAGCTCCCCGCCCGCGCCCGGCTCCGAGTTCGCCACGGCGAGGATGGCACCGCGCTGCACCTGCTGGGCGATCCACGCGCGTCCGCGCGCGAGCGCGGGGCGCAGCGCCGGGCTCACCGCGTCGTCGGGAATCCTCGTATTGGCGGCGTTGCCCAGCGGCAT
>CAZYWR010000027.1:0-8778 GCA_964651185.1 uncultured Polyangiales bacterium | reverse complement strand
CCCGAGTGGCCGCCGTGCTCGTTCATGAGCTGCAGGCTTCATAGAAGGGCTCGAGCGCGTCGTCCTCATGGACCCGAGTGGCCGCCGTGCTCGTTCATGAGCTGCAGGAGCTCGCTCGCCACGGCCTCGGCGGGCCGCTGGCCCGTGGCGCTCTCGAGGTCGCGACGAATCAGATCCTGAAGACTCATCCCTTGAGATTGCACCAGCTTACGCGCGCGCTCCAAGACCTTGTCGTCGACGCTGATCGTCAGGTTCATGGCATTAGCGCAGATTACGTGTACACGGATTCCGTATCAATCTTGGCGCCCTAGGCTCCTGGTGGGAAAACGCCAAGCGCAGTGGGGGCTCACATGGCGCCGTCCATGGCATCCGTGCACAGGAGGGGGACGCAGGCCTGCGCAGTGAGTCCCTGCTGCATGAGGGCCTGACCGTCGGGCTCGAGATCGACTTGTCGGCACTCGAACCCGATCGGACAGCCTTGGCCGCGCGAGCAATCGGGTGCGCAGCGCGCGAGCCCCGGAATGCCCTTGAGCTGCATGCACCAGGCGGTCGCGTCCATGGGGCTGCCGGTTCCGCCGGCGCAGTTCTGGCGATATTTGCAGACCGCGCCCCAGTAGCCGGGATCGGGTGCTGTGCCCTTGCGCGCGCCGCAGTCGGCGCAGTCGCTGCCCCATTCGCAGAGCGCCGTCTGGCTGCTGTCGGGGTCTGAGTCATCGCAGAAGCCGTCGCCCGCGTGGCCCATGCCGCAGTCGTTGGTGCAAGTCACGTTGGCGCAGTCGGGGGTCGCGCCGTTCGGACATTTAATGGAGCTTTCGCAGCGACCGAAGCGGATGTCTTCGCAGCGCTGCGCCAGACAGGCGAGATCTTTGGCGCCGGCGTCTGTGAGCGGACAGTCGGTCAGGCACTCGGTCTGCACGTCCGGTTGATCGCACGCACCGTCGGGACACTTGTAGTCGGGACAAAACTGCTCGAGCCGGCGGCAATCGAGCTGGCAGCGTCGAGTACAGACCTCCTCGAACGACAGCATCGGGTTGACGTTCGGTTGGTTGGGATCCGTGAACTCCTGGCAAGCGATCGGATCGGGCGCCGTGATCGAACCAGGAAGGACGGGCGGCGCCTCGCAGAAGTTCCGGCACTGATTGTCTTGCGGCACGCACAAGGAGCCGGCCGGGCAGTCGCTGCACATGTCGGACGAACTGCCGGGCTTCACGCACACGGGGCCGCGCCGTACCAGGTCGAACAGGCAGCTCCCGTCGGGCCGCGGCGGGCTGTTGAGGCAACCCGGCGTCTGCCCCTTCTTGCAGTTCTCGACGTCGCCGCAGCCGGTCGCGAGCGCCATCGAGGCCGCGACCAGGGCCCGCCAAAGACATATCCTCATGCGCCCAGGTCTAGAGCACCGAATCGCTTGAGTCCTACGATTTCCGGCGCCTTTCGCCCGCCAGCACGAGCTCCGTGCTCGGTCCGACCTTGGGGGGCGAACCTGCGCGCGGACTCGCGCTGGCGTCGAAATGCTTGGAAATCCCTGCGGACTCAAGCGATCCGGCGCTCTAGACGAGTCTGTCGCCGGCCGCATTGATCTTGCTATGCGGCGATGGGCTTTCTGCGCGGGAGGCGCCGCCGCGTCCTACCCGCACGCGGTCGGGAAACACGCTTTGGCCTGTTGGCCGGTCACGGGGTCGGTCACCGGCTGTTGCTGCATCGGCCCGCTCTCGCCGTCCGGGTCGACGCCGAGCCCGAAGCACTGGTATCCGGCTGGGCAGGTGGCGTTGGCGGCGCTGCAGTCCGGAACGCAGCGCTGGATGTCGGTCTGCGTCTCGGTCGGTACGCACCAGCCGGTGGAGCTCGCGACGTGGTCGGGATCGCCGCCGCACTGATAGGCATCCACGCAGGGGTCGCCGAGATCGAGCACCATGTTGGGCGGCGTGCCGCGCCGCGGGCCGCAGTCGCCGCAGTCCGAGCCCCAGGCGCACACCGAGCTCGAGGCGTTCGAGAGATCGCCGTCGTCGCACACGCCGTCATTGACGTAAGACGCCGTGGTGCAGCTCGTGTTGCAGACGACCCCTGCGCAGTTCGGGGCCGCGTTGTTCGTGCACATGACCTGCGCACAGGGCTGGTCGCGCGTCATTTCGCAGAACTGCGAGGCGCACTCGGGCGTCGTGTTGCCGGCGCAGCGTGCCGTAGCGAGCGCGACTGCCTTCAAGCGCGTGCACTCGGTTTTGATGTCGCAAACGGTCCCGCAGTAGGCCGCGTGGCGCACGCAAGCCTGCTCGCAGGCGGCGTTGGCCGCGTCCTCGAACGTGTAGGTCGTCCCCGTGGGCGCGCGACAGGGCGAAGGCGCGACCGAGAGCGCTGGCAGCGGACTCGGCGGGACGCACACGTCCACGCAGGAGCGATCCTTGCGACAGAGCGAGCCGCTCGGGCAGTTGCACATGTTCTGGACCGTGCCGCCCGCGTCCGGGCTGCTCGTCGCCTCCGACTTAGGAAGGCAGACCAGGCTGCCGCCGCTCATGACGCTCACCAGGCCGAAGCGGCAGTTGCCGCTGTCATCCGGATAGCCCATGTAGCAGCCGGGATCGAACTTCGTACAACTCTCGACGTCGCCGCAGCCGCTCGCGCCCCACGCTGCGCAGGCGATGGCCGCCCACAGCGCTGCCCCCCGTGCTCGTATGCTCATCGTCCCTCGCTCTCCCGCGACTCGCTCTGCGCCTCAGAACCGAAGCGTGCACTGCGCACTGGTGAGGCCGAGCCCGCACCGGGTCTTGGCCATACGCGCATCCTGATGACGTCCGCTGAGCGCCCCCACGACGAACAGCGCTGCGCTGCCAGCCAACAGCACCCCCCCTGTCACGTAGCCTGCCAGCGCTTGATGGTTCGCCGCGTGCTCCGAGGAGGGGTTGCAGTAGGTGTCGCCGCCGCACTTGTTGGTCGCTGCCCCGCGCACGATGCCGTAGATGAGCAGCCCGGCACCCACGGCGCCGGTGCCCGCGCCCAGGCTGTACCAGAGCAGGCGCTGGTCCCGCTGCGCAGGCGGGGGCGCGCTCGGCCCTGATGCGACCACGGGGGCTGATGCGACCGGGCCGGGTTGCGCGATCAGCTCACCACCTTCGGCGGGGACCGCGATGTCGACGACCTGCCCGGCGGGCACGAACACGTTGGTCTGGAATTCGCGGCCGGACGGCCAGCGCACGATGAGCACGTGGTTGCCCGGTGCGACGGTGATCTTGTCGGGGCGCGGCGTGCGGCCCCAATCCTGGCCGTCGACCAAGATGGAGCCGCCTTCGGTGCCTCCCTTCACCATCACGCCGGTGGCGGCGAGGCGCTGCTGCAGCGCGACCAGCCGCGCGTTGGCGTCCGAGTAGGTGGGGTCTTCCGGATCGCCCGACTCGATGAAGCGCTTGAGCGCTCCGATCGCGTTTTCCAGCTGCCCCATGCGCTCGTATGCCTGCGACAAGTTGAATTGAATACGCGGTCGTGGGTCGACAGCGTAGGCGTTCGTCCACTCGCGCACCGCGACCTCGTAGTTGCCGGCGCTGTAGGCGGCTTCGCCCCGTCGGAAGGCTTCGCGCGCGCTGGCGGTGCTGGCGGGATTGGTCGGCGCCGGGGCGGCCGCGTTCTGGGCCGACGCTCCGTGCGTCGTGGTCAGCAGCAAAAGCACAACCAGGGCTCTGAGGCGCATCGCTTCTCCGTTCGGGGCGCGTTCGCGCACAAACATACTCTGGCCTGCGCCTCGAGCGCGAGCTTCGCGCATGCGGACTATTCACCGCGCGAGGATCGGCTAGGGTGCCGGACTCGCCTGCCGCGTCTAGGGTCGCGGGACCGTGCGAGCTCCTCTCACCTTTCCCGCCCTCGCGGCGTGGTGCGTGCGGCGCCCAGATGACGAACGCGCCGGCTCGCGAGATGATCGAGGATGTGACGACGGTGCAGGATCATTGGCTCGGGCGCGTGCTGTCGGGGCGCTATCGCCTCTTGCAGCGCGCGGCCGAGGGCCGGCGGGGCGTTCTCTATCGCGCCGAGCGCATCGACGATGGCCGCCGCCTCGCGATCAAAGTCGTGCAGGCCTCCATGCATCAGACGCAGGCCACCTTCGAGCGGCGCTTCGCGCAGGAGCTCGAGATCGCGTGCTCGCTCGCCGATCGCAACACGTTGACCGTGTACGAAGGCGGTCACGCGGACGAGCTCTCGATGTTCATGGCCAGCGAATGGCTGAGCGGGATCGATCTCGCGCGCATGCTGGCCACGCGCGGGCCGCTCAACATGCGCCAGGCGCTCTTTCTCGCGAATCAAGTGGCGCGCTCGTTGTCGGTGGCGCATAGCCGCAAGGTGTTCCACGGCGACCTCACGCCGGAAGGGCTGTTCGTGACGCGCGACGCGCGCGGGCTCAGCTTGGTGAAGGTGATGGACTACGGCCGGGTGCGCCTGGCGAGCTTCAGCGACGAGGGCTTCAGTCAGGTGACGATGCCGAGCGGGTGGGCTCGCTACCTCGCGCCCGAACAGATCGTGGGCGAAGAGTACGACGGGCGCGCGGACATCTACGCGCTCGGCAGCATCTTGTATCGCGCGCTGAGCGGCGAGCACCCGTTCCGCGATGCCACGGGGATCGGCATCTTGATGTCGCAGGTGCACGATCGCCCACCGCTGCTGAAGAGCCATGCCGCCGCGCGCGAGCTGCCGGATGAAGTCGAAGAGCTGGTGATGCGCTGTCTGGAGAAGAGCCCGAACGACCGCTTTGCCAGCGCTGACGAGCTGGTCTCACTCACGGAGCGTCTGGCTCACTGACGCACGCGCCGAACTCGGGCGGAAGCGTGAACTGGCCGGTGTCGCTCAAGCGCACGCGCGCGCTGTGGTGGGCCTCGGTGAGGCGCGCGCGGTCGAGCGCGTTGAAGTCGGGGGCGCTGTCGCGCGGCGGCGAGGTGCGCGCCATCATCCAGAGCCCCACGCCACCGAAGCGGACCACGGCGTGACCGACGATCGGCCGCCATTCGTTGAGCGGATGGCCGTCGATGAAGGTGCGGCCGAGGCGCAAGGCGTCTTGAACCCAGAGCTGCTCGCCATCCCAGACGACGTCGAACTGACGCGGGGCCACGTCGGCGCGCTCGAGACGCAGCGCAGCGGCGGCGTCGCTGCCGACGGTGATACGCGACGGGCGGCCGCGCTCGAATACGACCTCATCCGGCGACCCGCCGTGGATGACACGGATGCGCGCCGGGGCGTCCGGATTGTCGATGACCGTCCGTTCAGACATCCCCCAAACTCCTCACAGTCCAAACGCCCTGCCCTCCAAGGTACGTGGTATGCCGTCTCGGCATCCCCCCTCCGACGCGCCGCCGCCGGACATTGGAGCGAAACTTGACGCCCGTTCAGTAGCCGGACGATGCTGCGTGCCATGACATCTGGGCCCCTTCACGGTTCGAGTTCTCGATCCAGCCCCGCGCGCCAGGCGAGGCCGGATGCGCTCGCGCTGCGCGCGCTCCGCGCGCTGTACGAGCTGGCGCAGCTCGACGCGCCGGCCGAGGCGGGTGTCCTCGCGCGGGCTCTAGGCGTGCGCGCATCGCAGGCTGCGGAGCTTCTGCTCGAGCTCGACGTGCGGGGCCTGGTGTGCGCCGAGCGCGCGCGGCTCACCCTCCTGGGGCTCGGCTGTGCCGCGCGGCTCGAGCCGCTGCAGCTCGAGCGCGCGTCGTGGCTGGGGGAGCTCGGGGCCACGGGGAGCGCGGGGTCGCCGGGCGACGCCGGTCGCGGTGCACGTTGAGCTCATCATCGAGCTCTCGAGTGTGCCGGACGGCGGGCACGCTTCGACAATCGCGCTCGTTCCTTTAGCCTGGGCCGAAAGGTGTGGAGCAGAGGCCAGAGGATCGGCGAGTACGAGCTGCTCGCCAAGCTGCGCGAGGGGGGCATGGCGTCCTTGTTCCTCGCGCGTCACGTCGGCGCCGCGCGCCACGTCGCGATCAAAGTGATCCATCACGACCTCGCGCAGGACGAGCAGTTTCGGCAGATGTTCCTGGACGAGGCGCTCTTGTCCTCGCGCATTCAGCACCCGAACGTGGTGCACGTGGAGGAGCTCGGGGAACATCGCGGCGCGCATTTTCTGGTCATGGAGTTCGTGCACGGCTGTTCGCTTTCGGAGCTGCAGCGCGCGCTGTCGGCGCGCTGGCGCAGGCTGGCTCCCGCGTACGCCGTGCGCATCGCCATGCACGTGGCCGACGCGCTGCACGCCGCGCACGAGACCCGCGATCCGCAAGGTCGGCCGCTCAACGTGGTGCACCGCGACGTGACTCCGGAGAACATCCTGCTCGCCTACGGCGGGAACGTGAAGCTGGTCGATTTCGGGATCGCCAAAGGTTACGGGCGTAGGCACCGCACACAGGACGGGCTGCTCAAGGGCAAGTTTCGCTACATGGCTCCGGAGCAGGCGAACGGGAAGCCGCTCGATCGGCGGGTCGACATCTATCAGCTCGGCATCGTGCTCTGGGAGATGTTGACCTTGCGCCGGCTGTTCGACGCCGAAGGCGACTTGGACCTGCTGAACGCGGTGCGGCAGCCGCACGTCGCGCCGCCGGGTGCGCGGGTGGACGGCATTCCGGCCGCGCTCGACGCCGCGCTGATGGCGGCGCTCGAGCCGCAGCCGAAGCGGCGTCCGCCCGATGCCCAGAGCTTCGCGCGCCTCTTGGAGCGGGCGGTCCCCAGCGCGCGCGAGGTCGAGGCGGGCGCGCTGCGGGCGCTCTTGCTCGCGACCATGCACGAGCAGCGGCGGCGCGATCGCGGCGCCTATCCACCCGGCGTATACGAGTGTCTCGACCAGCAGGAGGGGGCGCAGCGCGCGGGCGTGGAGCTGGCGGCGGCGCAGGTCCTCGAGTCGTGTACGGTCGAGCATACGGCGCCGCGCGGCGGCGGCTCTACGACGCGCTCGGAGAGCACGACGCATTCGGGCGGTCGGCTGCGCCGCGCGCGCGTGGCGCGATCGCTCGGGCCGCCGCGACGCGGCGCAACGCGTACAGGAGAGTTTCTCGACTTCGCGGGCGAGCTCCGGACCGCGCTTTCGCGCGTGTTGCGCCCGCACTTCGCGAGCACTCGCCTGTGGCTCGCGCTCGGCGGGGTGCTCGGCCTGGCGCTCGTGCTGCTCGCCATCGGGCTGATGGTGTTGCATCGAGGTGCGCGCGCCTCTCGGCCGCCCGCGCTCCCAGCGCCGCTCCCCATCGCGCCGGCCGCGCAGCCCGGGCGTTGACAGTCGGTGTGCGCTAGAGCGTCGAATCGCTTGATTCCTACGATTTCCGGCGCCTTTCGCCGCCGGCACGAGCTCCGTGCTCGGGTCCGACCTAGGGATCGATCCTGCGCGCGGACTCGCGCTGGCGACGAAAGGCTTGGAAATCCCTCCGGACTCGAGCTATTCGGCGCTCTGGCTTCCGCGCGTGCAGGAACACGTCGCTGTCCGAGCATGAGGGCCGATGCCGCGTTTACACCATCTGGCGTTGCGCACGCGCGAGCTCGACGCGGTGGTCGCCTTCTATCGCGGGTGGTTCGGCTTCGCGATCGTGCGGGACGAGCGGCCGCGCGCGGTGTGGCTCGCGATCGAGCCGAGCGCGGTCTTGATGATCGAGCGCGCCGACGCCAGCGAGCCGGCCGTGCCGGAGGGCTCGCGCGAGCTCGTGGCCTTTGCGATCAGCGCGGCGGAGCGCGCGACCCTGCGCGAGCATCTGCTGCGCGAAGGCCGACTCGAAGGCGAAACCGAGCACACGCTCTACTTTCGCGACCCCGACGGTCGCCGTGTGGGCGCCTCCTCCTACCCGCTATGAGTCGATCCCGACGGGCGCAGCCGTCGAAAGCGAAGAGGCCGCACCCGGCGTGGATGCGGCCTCGATTTCGTGGAGCTGAGGGGGATCGAACCCCTGACCTCTGCATTGCGAACGCAGCGCTCTCCCAGCTGAGCTACAGCCCCGTCCCGGCGCTCGCGCACAACCGCCAGGGCCGCCTACCTAACACGCGCAGATCGCTCGGGCAACGTCACCGCGGACGATCTTCACTTGTTGTGCCGATACTGCAGGAGCACGGACGCGGAGGGATTCACGCGCACCACGCCCTGATTTGCGTCCACGAGCAAGGTGTCGCCGCTGCGCACCCACGCGAACAGACCCGCGACCTCGGCGACTACGGGCAGCCTGCCCGCGCGCGCGAGGCCGCTGGCGAGCGAACCCGGCTCGACGTTGCCTCCCACGACCAAGCCGGACACCCCGCGTGCGAGCGCCCACATCACTGTAAAGGCGCCGAGGCGCTCCGCGATGACGGCGATGCTGCCGGGCGTGGGCCCGCCCTCCTGCGTCGCCTCGCCCGCGAGCCACAAGCAGAGATCCTCGATCTCGCCGGCGCGCGCGCTCATCCACGGGTCCACAGAGCGTTCGCCGCCGACCATGTAGGGCGCCGCGACGTAATCGCGCGCCACCTTGCGCAAGCCGGCGACGACGCCGAGCTCGGCGCACGCGGAGCCGAGCAACGAGAGCAGGCGTTGGTCTTGCAACGTGACCTGTAGCGCCGCGAGCGCGCGTCGATCTTCGCCGGTGAGCTCGGGGTCGAGCCGCGCGATCGTGCGCATGATCTGCTCGTCCACGCGGGCGATGGCCCGCTCGACCAGCTCGCGCGCGGTCGCGCCCGGTCCCGCCGGCTCGGGCAGCGCGCGGAAGGTCAGCGAGCCCTGGGCTTTGCCGATGGTTTGGCCGGGGCTGAGCACGACGCCGGTCAGCCGGGCCGAGCGCCCGAGCTCGTGCGGTTCGACGGGCGCGGCGGCGCGGT
>CAZYWR010000026.1:0-7498 GCA_964651185.1 uncultured Polyangiales bacterium | reverse complement strand
GCGCTCGGGGCTCACCTCGATCGAGCGAGCGGTCTCCGCGACGGCGGGCTCGCGCTCGAACAGCCGGCTCTCTCTGGCGCGCTTGCGCAGGTAATCGAGCGCCACGTTGGCCGTGACCGCGCTCGACCAGGCTGGCAAGTTGCAGGCTCCTGAAAGCGAGCGCTCGCTGAAAAAGCGCAGCATGCGCTCGAAGCTCGCCTGCATGAGGTCGTCGTGCTCCGAGCGGTGGAAGCGCAAGATTCTGCGCAGGGTGCGCTCCACGTACATATGCGTGCGGTCGTAGAGCTCGGCCGCTGCCCACGGCTCGCCGTCGTGCAGTCCCGCCAGGATCTCGAGATCGCTCGGCCGGTCCGCAGCGCGCCGGCCCTGCGGCGCAGCGGGGCGCGGGTGGGCAATGGGCCGACGTTCGGACATGGACAACACAGCTACCTCAACGCAGGGGCGCAGGGGAAGCAGGCAGTTTCGATCACGGCCAGGCGAGGCGGCTGCCCGCGAGCAAGGCCCAACCAAAGGGCGACTCGTTCCCGGCCGGTTCGCCCGCGACGTGGACGCGCACACGTGGAGTTAGCCACGCCACCTCGCCGCCTCCAAACAGCCAAAAGCGCCCCCACAGCCGCCCCGAGATCTCGAGGCCGAACTGCCCACCCCAGCGAAAAGCGCCCGCGCGCGCCCGGCCTTGTCCGTCGCTGGTCGCGCTGACCTGGGTGCGCTGGCCGACCAGCTCGAGCCGGCTCTCGAGCGCGAAAGGGCGCGCACTCGGCTCGAGGTGGAGCCCCGCGCCCGCCGTGGCCGTCGCCCACATCACGCGCGGCTCGCCCGGCCGGTAAGCGCCGCGCACGCTGAGCAGCATCATCAGCGGCCAAGTGCCCGGTCGCATCCAGCCGCGCAGCGCGAGTCCTGCGCGCCCGGCGCCGCGGTCGAGCGCTGCACCACCGAACACGAACATGTCGAGCCCCTCGCGCAGGAGCGCGCGCTCCGCCTGCGCGGGCGGCGGCTTCTCGACCTGACTCAGGGCGTGCGCGGCGATGATCAAGCCGAGCGCACGAAAGCGCTCCTCGAGCGGGTCGGCCGCCGAAAACTGCACCGTGCGCACCGCCAAGGGCTGTTGGTCTTTCATACGCCGCAGCTCGACCTGCGCCGAAAGCCAATCGGGATCCCAGCTCACGTTGGCGATGACGGCCTCAGGCTCGGCGGCGACCTCGGGGGCCGACGGTTCGTAGCAGCGCTGGTTGCCGAGGGCCTCGCTGCAGCTCGCCAGCGCGATCGCGAGCAGCTCGGGATTCGGCGCGGGGCTCTGGAGTGCGACTGCCAGCAGCGACCAAAGCTGCAGCGCCTGAGCCCATAGACCGAACACCCGCCCCTTCTAACACGCTCGGCGCCCGATACACCGTTTGCAAACCCGCCGCGGTGTGCGAACCACGACGACAGGTGAAGTAGGCCGCAAGGCCGAGTTCGTTGCGCCCCCGTTCGCCGTGCCGACCCGCCTTCCCGCGCCCCGGCGCCTGAGGCAAGCTGCGCGGCATGGCGCGTTGGAGCTGTTGCGTCGCGACGTGGAGCCTGCTCGCGGCGGGCTGCCCAGGCAGCGTAGACGTCGATCTGTTCGATCCCGGCACGCCCGTGCTGCGCTACGACTTCACGGGCTTCGGCACCGAGATCCGCGACAGCATCGGGAGCGCGCACGCGCATGCGGTGGGCGGGGCGCTCTTGGCCGGAACGGGCGGCCTCCGCCTCGATGGCGCCGGCCAGTGCATCGAGCTCCCGAGCCCGCTGGTGTCGCGCTTTCACAGCGCCACGATCGTGGCGTGGCTGGAGTGGTTTGGCGGCGCGTGCTGGCAGCGCGTGTTCGATTTCGGGAGCAGCGACGGTGCCGCCGGCTGGCCGAACAACGCGCCGATGAGCCTGTTCATGACCCCGTCGGCGTGCAGTGATGGGTCTTTCTTCGCCAAAGGGCAGGCAGGCACGCCCAATTTCATGCTGCGATCGGGGAGCCCGCTGCCGCAGGACCGCTTGGTGCAAGTGGCGCTCAGCGTCGACGGGGAGCGCCGGCGCGCGGCGCTCTTTGTCGACGGCGCCGAAGTCGCCAGCGCGACGGTCCCTTTCGCCTTGAACCAACTCGCGGATGTGCACAACGAGCTCGGCTGCTCGCAAAACGACGCGGATCCCGACGCGCGCATTCGCTACGAAGAGTTCCGGATTTACGACCAGGCGTTGGGTCCAGAGCAGCTCGCGCACTTGGTGCGCATCGGTCCAAACGAGCTGTGATCGATCCCCGCTTACGGGCGCGGGCAGGCTCACGATCAGGGCCAGCTCACGCCCAGCCTCCAATCGCTGTCGGCCCCCGAGAGCGTCACCGTGAGCGTTCGCAGCGCGGGATCGTACGACCAGGCCGGCGAGGCTCCGCGCTCCACGTCGAGCGAGACAGGCGGCCGCGCGCCGTGGATCACCACGCGCGTGGCGCTCCACCAAGGCGGAAAGGCGCCGCTCGAGCGGGCGCTGATCTGCATGCCGCGCGCGGACGCCTGACAGGTGTACGCGACGCGCCGCAGCTCTCCGCGCTGATAGCCGAAACCTTCGCCTTCATCGAGATAGAGCGCGCCGCCGCAGTCGTCGCCCGGCCATACGTCGAGCGAGAGCGCGCCCTCTGGGGGAGCGCCCGCGCGTCGCGCCACGGGCTGGCTCGGCACGATCGCGCCCGCGCGCGCGAAGATGCGCAAGCTGTCGTCTGCCGCGGGCGAGATCGTGACCTGGCCGCCTGCCGCGAGGAGCTCCCCCGTAATCGTATCCCACCAGGGAGCCGCCGGCAGCGTGACCTCGTAAGGTCCGCTCGCGGCGGCGAGCTTCGGCGCGATCAACAGGTCGCGGCCGAGTAAGAACGCGCGATCGTTGGTCGCCGCCGCGGGGTCGTTCGGGTACTCGAGCCAGAGCGGACGCATGACAGGCAGACCGGTGCGCGACGACTCTTCGAACAGCGTGTAGAGGTAAGGCAGCAGCCGGTAGCGGCGCTCGATGGCGGCACGGATGCGCTGCTCCAGAGCGGCGCCTTGCACCCACGGCTCACGACGGCAAGTGTCCCGACCGGAGTGATTGCGAAAGAACGGCTGCAGCGCGCCGAGCTCGATCCATTCGGCGAGCAGCGCGGGATCCGCCTCCGTGTACGGACAGCCGAGAAAACCACCCACGTCTGCGCCCGCGAAGGCGTAACCGGACACGCCGAGGTTGCTGAGCTGCGGGATGGTGAAGGCCAGATGTTCGCGCGTGGCGCTGTTGTCGCCGGTCCACGTGGCCGCCCAGCGTTGCGTGCCGGCGTAGGCCGCGCGCGTGAGCACGAAGGGCCGGCGATCGGGCCGCAGCGCCAGCACGCCTTCGTAGGTCGCACGCGCATTGAGGTGACCGTACGCGTTGTGGACCGCGACGTGGTCGAGGGTGCGGCCGTCGTCGAGGCGATGCACCACGACATCGGGCATGGTCTTCGGCTGGCCGAGCAGCGCGGGCTCGTTCATGTCGTTCCAAAAGCCTGCGGCGCCGTCGTCCACGAACTGCCGGTAAAGCCTGCCCCACCACGCGCGCGTCCGCGACAGCGTGAACTCGGGAAAGACGCTCATGCCGGGCCAAACACGGCCGATAAACAGCTCGCCGTCCGGCATGCGCACGAAGTGGTCTCCGCGCGAGCCCTCGTCGTACGGCGCGTATCCGGGCCGTCGTGGGATGTGCGGATCCGTGATCAGGACGGTGTTCAGGCCGGTCGCCGCGAAGTCCGAGATCATGGCCGCGAAGTTCGGGAAGGCGGCGCGGTTGACGGTAAACGGGGCGTAGCCGTCCTGATAGTCGATATCGAGCCAGATCACGTCGACGGGGATGCCGTCCGCGTCGAGCCGTGCTGCCACCGTGCGCGCGTCCTGCTCGCTCGCGTAGCTGTAGCGGCACTGGTGGTAGCCGAGCGCCCAGCGCGGCGGCAGCGGCGTGCGGCCGGTGAGCGCGCTGTAAGCGCCGAGGATCGCCTTCGCGTCAGGTCCGGGAAAGAGATACAGGTCGAGCGCGGGGGCGCGCTCGGCGTGATAGGCAAGGCGCCCTGGATCGGCGGCCCCCACGTCCAGCTGGGCGCGTGAAGCGTTGTCGATGAACAGCGCGTGCGCGCGGCCATCGTGCAGAAAGATCAGGAAGGGAATCGACTTGTAGAGCGGGTCCGAGGCCGGCGTCCAGCCGTAGGCGTCGTAGTTCCAGAGTTGAAAGGCGTGGCCCCGGCGATCGAAACCGCCCGCCTTGTCGCCGAGTCCGTACACGTGTTCGCCCTCCGCCAGCTGCCACGCGAGCGACGCGCCCTCACGCTCCCAAGCGACGGGCGCGGCCTCTTGTGCGACGACTTGTCCGGCCGCGTCGAGCAAGGCGAGCTGAAGCGGGCTGCGCTTGATCTGCAGGGCCGCTCCGCCCGCGCGCACGACCACACGCCCCGGATCCGAAGTATCGACGCTGTAGGGAGCGGGGGTGAGTGCGGCCGGATCCACCGCAAACGAGCCCCACTCGGGAGGGGGCGCCCGAAGGGCATCGCGCATTCCTTCCTCTGGGTGCCGCGACAAGCGCACGTGGAAAGCGCCGCCGCTGAGCGCGCTCACGCGCACCCGGCCCTCCGCGGTGTCGATCTCCCACGGAGCACGCGCGGGGTTGGCGGTCGCGCCGTGATTCGCTTCGCGGCCGCGCCCCTGGCAAGCGACGAGCAGCACGGCCGACACCAGCCGAAGTCTCACGAGGCGATGAACCGGCAGATCCATGCGCGCGTTCTTGGCGCCTCGCGCGCTGCGGCTCAAGCGCACGTCGCGCGCTCACGTAGCCGCCGCATCTCGCGCTGCACTCTCCGCAGCGACGCAGAGCATGGAACGCTGGACGGCGACGGAATTGGGAGCGCTTTAGAAGAGGGACTCGCGGGAGGTGCGGATGTAGCCCTCGGGCCCGTGGTCCTCGAGCGAATAAGGCAGCTTGAGCCGGCGCAGCAGCGTGATGTGTCGCGACACGAAGTCGAAGCCGGCCGCGAACGTGGACGCCAACAGGTAAGGAGCCTGCTTGACGCGCGGCGGCGTCGCACATTGCCAGCCGCGTTGCGCTTCCGTGGCGTAAAACTCCTCGCCGAAGTGCACGAATTCGCCGACCGTGCGTGGCGGCAAGTGCGGGACGATATCGTAGCCGTACACGTGCCGGTACAAAGGGAGCCGCGGCTCGTAGTGGCGCGCGAAATCGGCGTCTCCGACCGCGGGCTGACCGTAGGTGTAGACGCCGCGCACGAGCTCCTGCCAATCGGCGTAATCGTTGGCGTAGATGCGGGCCGCGGCGATGACGGCCATGGCCGCGCCCAGACTGTGTCCGGTGATGTAGAGGTTTCTGAGCTTACCCTGTGGCTCCTGTCCGAGCGCCGGTTCCGACTCGCCGCGGATGGCCTGGTCGATCGCTTCGGCGATCTCGCCCCAGAGCGGCTCGACGTTGAGGAAGAAGCCGCCGTGCACGCGACCGAAGTGAAAGTTGCGCAACGTGGTGTCTGCGTCGGTCAGCCAGTTGAGGAAGCTGTCAGGAACGGTGCCGCGAAACGCCAGGACGCCGACAGCCCCGTCCTGGCTGCGCACGAAGTAAGCAGCGGCGACCACGAGCATCGCTCCGTTCACGACCGTAAACTCGCGCACGGTGCAGCCGGCCAAGCCGTAGTACGGGAGCTGCTTGGCCATGGTGACTCCGTCGGAGTACGCCCAGCCCGAGATGACACTGGTCAGGTAGGCAATCCGCGGATCATACCCCGCCGTCCGCGGCAGCGGCTCGAGCGGTGGCAGGCGCGGGGGCGTCACGCCGAAGCTACGGCTTACTTGTTCGACCGAGCGCGCGCGGGTGGTGATGTTTTGCGAGCCGTCACGTCCGTAAGGTGCAATGACCTGTTCTGAACTCATCGACACGCCTCCTGGTGAAAGATCGAGCGGCGCACGAATGCTAACCGCCGCGAAGGTCCCCGGATGCGTTATACGTCTTCGTGCCTCCGATCTGCCGGCGCGGTGTGCGCGCATGGTGCAGGCGGCGCAGCGCGGAGTTTCTCCCCAGGGCAGGAGAATACCCATATTTTAGGGATTCGCAGCGTGCGAGTTCACTTCTTTCGTGCGCGCCGGGGCACGGATGGCTTCGAACGCCTTGCGGGCCATGAGCCGCCCCAACGGATCGCTCAGCGCGCTCGGTAAGATCCGCAGCACGCGAAACACCGTCGCTTCGAGGCCGATCGTGACCATCGCTCGATTGCGCCGGACCGCGCGCACCGCCTTACGCGCGAGCGCTTCGGGGGTGGGCGCGCCGCGCAGCAGCGCTTCGAGATCGAGGTGTTCGAGTCCCACGTCTGGACGATGGGCCATGTCGTTCTTGAGCGGCCCCGGACATAACACCGTCACGCCTACGCCGCTCGCGGCCAGCTCCCAGCGCAGCTGTTGACTGAAGCCGACGACGGCGAACTTGCTCGTCGAGTAGGCGTTCATGCCGGGCACCGGAAACAGCCCGGCCGCAGACGCGGTATTGACCAGGTGCCCTTCGCCCTGACGCGCGAAGTGCGCGCCGAACACGCGGCAACCGTGGATCACGCCCCATAGGTTGCTATCGATCACACGCCGCCACTGCGCTTCACGCGCCTCCAGCATGGGCGCGGCGTTGAACACGCCTGCGTTGTTGCACATGAGATGACACGAGCCGAGCTCGCGCAAGGTGCGCTCGAGCAACCGCTCGAGCGCGCTTCGATCGCTCACGTCGGTTTGGACGCAGATCGCGCGCCGACCCGCGCGCCGCAGCTCCTCGGCGAGCTGTGCGAGGCCGGGCTCGACCAGGTCGGCCAGCGCCAGATCCATGCCCGCCCGCGCCAGCTCGCGCGCGAGGGCGCCGCCGACGCTGCCGGCCGCGCCCGTCACCACCGCGACGCGTCCCTCGAGGATGTGCATGCGCGTGTGTCTACAGCGTTCCTCGCGCCGGGTCGACTGTACTAGCCGGCGTCCGCGCTGGCTGCTCAGCGGCCTGCAGCGGCGCAGAGCGCACCTGAAAACGCAGCCCGGCGCGTTCGAGGCGCGCGCGCAGCAGGTCGCCCATCGCTTCGGCCGGGGTCAACACTCCTGCGCGCGCCGGCAACGATGCCCGATCGAGCGCGAGGCACAGCGCCGACTCGGCGAGCATCTTGGAGGTCTCGCCATAACCCGGGTCACCGCCTGCGACCTCGGTCTCGAGCGTCTGCCCTGCGCACTCGGCGATGAACTGCACGCGAAACCAGCTGCGCGCCATCTGCGCTTCGCTCGGGCCTTCGCCAGACTTCTTGGTCAGCTTCAAGAAGAGCGCGCGCAGCGGCGCGAAGCGCGCCAGGAACGCTCCCAAGCCAAACACGCCGATCGCCAGGATCATCATGCCGAACGAGCGGTGCAAGACGTAGTGACCGTAGCGGAAGTCCGGACCGTAGCGCTCGAGGCTGGCGGCGCTGCGCAGCACGACCGCGGATTCGATG
>CAZYWR010000025.1:0-2619 GCA_964651185.1 uncultured Polyangiales bacterium | reverse complement strand
ATACGAAGTCGACGGGCTTCTCGCCCGTGCCGCGCCTTCTCTGGATGTGTTCTTGGCTGTTCTTCAGGATCTTGGGCGTGAGCTTGACGTTGCCGGGCGCGTACACGCCGTGCGTGTTGCCGAATGAGGCGGCCACCGTGAATGCGCCGACCGGACTGAGCGCGTCGTAGGCGGCGAGCACATCGGCGGGCTGCGTGTAGAGCTTGGCGTTGTCGACGTCCGAGTTGTCGACGCCGTCTTCTTCGCCGCCGGTCACGCCGAGCTCGATCTCGAGCGTCATCTCGAGCGGTTCGAGGCGCGCGAGATAACGGCGGCAGATCTCTAGGTTCTCGTGCAGCGGCTCCTCGGAGAGGTCGAGCATGTGCGAGCTGAACAGCGGCGCGCCGTGCTGTTTGTAGTATGCCTCGCCCGCCGCGATCAGACCGTCGACCCAGGGCGAGAGCTTCTTGGCGCAGTGATCGGTATGGAGCACGACCGGCACGCCGTACGCTTTCGCCATGATGTGCACGTGGTGCGCGCCGGCGATGGCACCTTGGATGGAAGCGAGGTGCTGGCTGTTGTCGAGGAACTTGCCGGCGTTGAACTGCGCGCCCGTGTGCGAGTACTGCACGATGACGGGGCTCTTGGCTTGGCGCGCGGCTTCGAGCACGCCGTTGGCCGAGCTCGATCCGATTACGTTGACCGCGGGCAGCGCGCACTCCGCCTGCTTGCAGTAATCGAACAGCTCGCGCAGCGCCGCGCCGACGATCACCCCCGGCTCGAGCTTCAACTTGTTCATCGGCAACCTCCTCGCTGAGGACGAAACAGCGTATCACGCGAGAAGGTTGGGCGCGGTCGCGCGGGCCGACAGCGCGCGCTGGAAACCAGATGGACAACGGCCGTTTGCCGGCGCGCCGGTCGCTCGTTGCGCCGTAGCCTCGCCGCGATCCCGGTGAACGCGAGGCCCGCGAGTGTCACGGCCCAGCGCGGGAGCGCCGGCACCGTCGGCGGGGCCGCGAGCTTCAGCCCGACCACGAGCGCGTCATGATCGGACGCGCGGAACCGGTCCGCGGCGTACAGACTGGTCAGCTGCGCGCTGCTCTTGAAGTTCGTGTTGTAGTCGAGCACGCTCGGCTCATCGGCGTTGATGTGCCAGTCGAGCGCCCCCGTCACCTGCGGCAAGAGCGCGCGCGAAGCGAGCGCGTGATCGAGCGAGCCCCACTGCGCGTCAAAGACGTACGAGTATGCATCCGCGCCGAGTCGGTGAGACGTAAGATCCGTGTAGCCGCCTCGTTCGAGCGCGGCAATCGGATCCTCTTTTTGGTAAGCGTTGAAATCGCCCACGATCAGGATATTGGACGTGCCCGTCCCAGTCGGGTCCGTCTGCAGCCAGGAGACCAGTTGGGAGGCGGCTGCGGTGCGCGTCAGATTGCACTCGCCCTGACCGTCGCCTGTGTCCGGATCGGGGCCGACCGGGCTGACGTTGTCCGCGCACGAGCTTCCCTTGGACTTGAGGTGATTGGCGACGACGATCAAGCGTGCGCCGCCCTGGACTTCGAACGCCTGCACGAGCGCAGGCCGACTCCGCTGCAGGGAGCCGCTCGTGGTCTGAAAGATGCCGAACGCGCTGGTCGCGGAGGTCTTGCCGTTGGCCGCGGCGGTCTGGCCGATGGGCGTAACCTTGGTCGGCCGGTAGAGCATGGCGACGCGGATGGCGTCGACGCCGAGCGCGTTCGTCTGGCCGGTCCTCGCGTCCGCGTCGATGAACGCGTAGCTGTCCGGGCTCACGGCGTTGAGCTTGCTGACGAGATCTTGGAGGGCGCTGCTCGCGCCGTAGCCGTCGTTTTCCAGCTCGTTCACCACCAGGATGTCGGCGTCCAGGCTCTTTGCGGCGGCCACTGTCTTCGGCCACTGGCGCGCGAACTCGCTCGCATCCTCCGCGCCCCGACAATCGGCGGGCGTCCCGCCCACGCCGTTCGTGCAATTCATCTGTCCCGCCGTCCCGACCGTCTTGAAGTAGTTGAGCAGGTTCATGCTCGCCACCTTCACGGTCCCCGCGACCATCGCGGTCTCGCCGGGCCGCGTATTGATAGCTTGGAAGTCTGGCGTCACCGGGTTCAGTACGTTGAACGGCCGCACGCGATAGCGAACCGGGTCGGTGTTGGAGGTCACGTTGCTCGCCGTGGTCGCATCCGTCTGCGTCAGCACGCCCGTGAGTCCGCTGACCGTGTCGCCGGCGCGCAGCGTGTTGCTCGCGCTGAGCGCCGCGCCGCCTCGCCCGAATTGGATCGGATCCGGGTCTTGTACCTGGGAGTCGTCGTCGAGCACGATCTGATTGAGGTCGTTGGCCGCCTGCTGCGCCTGAGCGGCCGCCCCCGGCGCGACGATCTGCGTCGGCTGCACGAGGCGTCCGCCGGAGCTGAGCACTACTTGTCCGAAGCGACCGAGCTGGAAGTGCTCGGTCACGTAGAGCGTCTGCGGGAAGCGCACGAGCATGCCTTCGTAGCGCTCGAGATCGGTCGCGCTCGCGAACGGCATGTTTACGTCCACCGGAGTCACGTTCGGCCCGCTGCTGCTGCACACCTCGATCGCCGGCGAGCCGAGTTCCGTCAGGGTGCCGCCCGTGCTGCCGTAGTCGTA
>CAZYWR010000024.1:0-7029 GCA_964651185.1 uncultured Polyangiales bacterium | reverse complement strand
ACTGCCGGCTCATTGGCGTAAGCTCGGCCGCGATCAGATCGACGCTGGCACCATCTCGCCAGCACACCTGAGCCGAACGTCGATCGTCGGCCAGCGTGATCGCTTCGATCTCGCCGCTGTGGTCGGACTCAATTCGGTCGGGCGGGTCGACCAGCGCGACCGTGCCATCGCCGAGGATCGCGAGCAGATCGCGGCCGCCCGGCGCGGGCGCGAGGAATTCGAAACGAGCGTTGCGCCCGGCTTCGCAGCGCTGCTTGAGCGCGAATGCGACCCGCCCCACGTCGCTCTCGGCGCGCGTGACGAGTCCGCCGCACAGCTCGAGGAGCAGCGGCTCGCGATCGGCGAAGCGCTCGTCGGCCGGCAGCGCGACCGCGATCACCGTGCCGTGCGCGCGGGCGAAGCCGACCTGACCGAGCAGCGTATCGCGCGTGTAGTGTGGATGTTCGGCGTCTACGACGATCGCCTGGCCTCGCTGCAGCCCGCGCTCCGAACGTTCGGGCACTTGCGCTTGCGCCGCCAGGCCCACGCGCGTGCAAGCAGCGCCCCATAGGGAGGCGAATGCAGGGCGATCGGTGAGCAGCATTACGGAGGTCATGGAAGACGTCCTCGTCGCGGGGGCAGAGACACGGGAGTGGGGGTGTGGGACGGGGAATTCCCGAGAGGCGCGGGCGCGCGCGACTTGAGCTGGCTGAGGACCCACATGAAGGCCAGCACAAGTACCACGCGCGCCGCCCACTCTCCCACCCCCAAGCGCTTCGACCACGGGGTCCCGAGCACCCCATACGCCACTAAGAGGTGAGCCCAGTAAATGCGCAGCGAGGTCCGGCCGTAGGCGATGAGTAGCCGGCCGCGCCCATGCGACGCCCAAAGCCATCCCACGAGCAGCAAAACCAAAACAAGCGCGGTCCGAAACGCCACGCGCAAGGGGGGAATCGTCCATGGATGCGCGGCCATGATCTCGCGCATGAACTCGTGCGCTTCGCTCGTGGCCAGCGCCACCAGCGCCCCGCCCACGCCCGTGAGCACCAAGAAGCGCTCATCCGTACCTTGACCTTGCTGGCGCGCGCTGGGCGCCGCGGGCTCGCGCGCGCGGCTCGCGCGCAAACAACCGCCGAAGGCTGCGCCGAAACAGGCGTAGGAAGCCCAGGGGAGGAGCGGAAAGAGAGACGGCGCCGGCAACCCGGGGGAGGCCGCGAAGCGTCCGAAGTACGCGGCGAGCGGCACGGGCAGAGGCCCCGGGAGCGCCGACCCCACGAACTCCGTAGCGAGCGCCAAAGCCGTGCCCACGCCCACGGCCAGTGTGGGCCGCTGCAACAGCTGGATCGAGCGTTCGGCGAAGCCGAGGAGGATGAGCGAGGCGCCGATGGCCTGGAGCACGTCGACTTGAAGCAGTCGGGGCAGGCGGCCCGGGGCGACCCAGGGCACCTGCGCGAGACCGATGGCCACGGCGAGGGCGCCGAGCAGCGCCAGACGCCGCGCGCGCCGCGCTTCGGCCTTGAGAGCCTGCAGACTCAAGAACAGCAACGCATAGCCAGCGCCGAGCGGAAACCACGCCCGCATCAGCCCGAGCTGCTTCACGGCGGCCGCGTCGATCATCCAGGTCTGAAAGCGCAGTACGTAGCCGAACAAAACGATCTCGAGGCCACGCGCCAGCGAACGCGCCGCCGAGGTGCGCCGGCGCTCGGCGCCGGTGGAGCGCGCGTCTTCGCCGAAGGCGCTCGCCGCGACCGGCGGTGCGGGCCGGGGCTCGGGGCGCGTCGACAGCGCGAGCCCGACCCCCGCAAGGAACAGGAAGCTCGGGGCGGCGAGCCCCCCGACGAAGCGCAAGAGCACCCAGACCTGACCGCTCCGCACGTCAGCGCGCAGCCAGCCGTCCGCGGTGTGCCATACGACCATGGCGAGGACCGCGAAGCCGCGGGCCCAGTCGACGAACTCCCGGCGCTGCACGTCCGCGGGTGTACGGCGAGTTCACCTGCGTTTGCAATGTCTTCGAACCGAGCGGCCAGCCCTTGGGCCAATCCCCGCGAACGTTGACTCGGAGGCGGCGTGTGCTAGCAATCGCGGCCACTTGGTCGGGCCCCCTGACCGCGCCGCGGATCGAGGGCACAATGGAGCGCCCGCGCCGTCGCACGCGCGGGATCGTTGTTGGACCGGATGAGGCAGGGCGCTCCCGGCGTCGCGCGCTTCATCGCGGCAGAGAGCCGGTGGAGCTCGTCGCGCGCGGCGCTCCCGAAGGCAAGATGAGGCCGGGCGATGTTCAAGTCGATCAGCATCTTTTCGGGAAGCGCCAACCAGGAGCTCGCGGGACGTATCGCCGAGTACCTCGAGCTGCCGCTCGGTCGCGCCCGGATCCCGCGCTTCTCCGACGGCGAGCTGTTCGCCGAGATCCAGGAGAACGTGCGCGGGGTCGACGTGTACGTCATCCAGCCGACCTGCGCGCCGGTCAACGACAACTTGATGGAGCTCTTGATCATGGTCGACGCGCTCAAGCGCGCCTCGGCCGGCTCGATCACCGCCGTCATCCCGTATTACGGCTATGCGCGCCAAGACCGCAAGGTCGCGCCGCGCACGCCGATCACCGCCAAACTGGTGGCCGACTTGATCACTGCCGCGGGCGTGGAGCGCGTGGTGGCCGTCGACCTGCATGCCGCTCAGATTCAGGGCTTCTTCGGCATTCCCTTCGACCACCTGTACGCGATGCCGGTGTTCTTGGATTACCTGCGCGCGCGCTACACGAGTGAAAAGCCCGTGTTCGTGTCGCCCGATGCCGGTGGCGTGGAGCGCACGCGCGCGTACGCCAAGCGCCTGGATGTCGACCTGGCGATCATCGACAAGCGCCGCGAGCGCGCGAACGTCAGCGAAGTGATGAACGTGATCGGCGACATCGAGGAGCGCGATTGCGTGATCCTCGACGATATGATCGATACGGCGGGCACGCTCACGAACGCCGCCAAGGCACTCAAAGACAAAGGGGCGCGCAGCGTGAGCGCCGCCGCGTCGCACGGCGTGCTGAGCGGTCCGGCCGCGGAGCGCATCGCCCACTCGGTGCTCGAGGAAGTGGTCGTGTCCGACACGATCCCGCTCAGCCCGGCGGCGCGCGCCACCGGCAAAATCAAGGTGTTGAGCGTGAACAAGCTCTTGGGCGAAGCCATCAAGCGCATTCACAACGGCGACTCGGTGAGCTCGCTGTTCGTATGAGACTGCTCTGAGAAGACGAGGAGACGAAGGTCATGGAAAAGCAGACGCTACCGGCTGAGGTCCGCACTGGACGCGGAAAGGGGCCGGCACGTCAGCTCCGCATGAAGGGTAAGATCCCTGCGGTGCTGTACGGGCCCGGCGGCGACACGGAGGCCATCTCGGTCGATCCGCTCGCGCTCGGAAAGAGCCTGTCGAGCCCGTTTCGCAGAAACCAGCTGCTCGAGCTCGACATCGCGGGCAAGAAGCAGCTCGCGACGGTGAAGGATCTCGATGTCCACCCGGTCAGCCGGGCGATTCGTCACGCCGACTTCTATCGCGTATCGCTCGACGTGCCGGCGGTCTATCCGGTCCCGGTCAAGACGGTCGGGCGCGCCAAGGGGGTCGTCAAGGGCGGCGAGCTGCGCGTGCCGTTCCGCACGGTGCCGGTGCGCGTCACGCCCGACAAGGTGCCCGCCGACATCACGATCAACGTCGAGAACCTCGACATGCTCGAGAGCGTGCAGGTCAAGGACGTCAAGCTCGACCACGGGGAGATCGTGCTGCCGGGGGAGCGCCCGCTCGTCTCCTGCAGTAGCGAGCGGAAGAAGATCCCGGAGGAGGGCGAAGCGGCGGCTGCGGCGCCTGGCGCGGCGCCAGCGGGCGCGAGCGCGGCTTCAACTTCTGTGAAGCCGCCCCCGAAGAAGTGATCCCGCCCTGTCCGGCGGTCGCGTGAACGCATGCTGCTCGTGGTCGGCCTCGGCAACCCTGGCGCGAAATATGCGCACAACCGCCACAATGTCGGCTTTATGGTCGTCGACAAGGTGGCCGAGCGGCTGCGCGCGCCGGCACTTCGCGAGAAGTTCGGCGGGGTGTTCGCGCGGCTGACGAGCCCGGAGCTCGTGCTCTTCAAGCCGATGACGTTCATGAACCTGAGCGGCGAGCCGCTGCAGCAGGCCATGAAATTCTTCAAGACGCCGCTGCGAGACGTGGTGGTGATCCACGATGAGCTCGACCTCGCGTACGGCGACAACCGACTGAAGTTCGGCGGCGGGACCGCCGGCCACAACGGGCTGAAATCGATCGTGCAGCACTGCGGCGGCGACGGTTTCGCCCGCGTGCGCGTGGGCATCGGCCGACCGCGCGCCGAGGGCCGCGGGGCGAAGGGCGAGCACGTGGTGGGCCACGTGCTGAGCGATTTTTCGGCGAGCGAGCGCGCGACCCTCGAAGACGTGCTAAACCACGCGGCCCTTGGGGTGGAGATGATCCTCGACAAGGGTATCGCGCAAGCGATGAATGCCTTCAACGCACGTCCCAAGGGCGCGTAGTCGAAGGCGACACGGTAAGCCGCGCTGGTGCGGCGCCGTGCTCCTCGCACCGGCAGTCTAGACCGGTGCCGCTCAGTCCGAGAGGAGACAGGCAACGATGGCAGTAGCAGCGAAAGAGCGGCTGCGTGAGTACGAGATCGTGTTCGTGCTCGCGCCGAATGCCGACAACGCCGAGGCGGAGCGCGTCAACGCCAAGGTGAATGAAGTGGTCTCGGGCTTCGGGGGCAAGCTCCTCAAGCTCGACAACTGGGGGCGGCGCAAGCTCGCGTACCCGATCCGGCGCAACACGCGCGGCATCTTCGTGTACGCGAAGTACATCGGGAAGCCCGGCGTCGTCGCAGAGGTAGAGCGCAACCTGCGCATCGCGGACAGCGTGCTGCGCTATCAGAGCAACCTGGTGAACGCCGTGGTCGACAGCGCAGACGTCGCGGTCGATCCCGAGGACATCAAGTTCGCGCCGGTCGCGCCCGCCGAGCCGGAAGAGGAGCTCAGCTTCGAGCAGCGGCTCGGCCTCGTGCCGTCCGCGCACCGCAAAGCGCCGGTCGAAGACGACGTCGACGCCCTCGACGGCGACATCGAAGAAGTGCCAGACCTGAACGCGGAGCCTGGCGCGGGACGAGGTGAGTCATGAGCGATCGCGATGATCTTTCGGACGGCGACGGCGGCGAGGGCGGCGGGCGCGTACGCAATGAGGACCCGCTCGGGCTGCGGCGCCGGCGCACGGGCAAGAAGCGCCCGCCTGCGTTCACGCTCGAGGCGGGCTTCATATTCGACCACAAAGACCCGCAGCAGCTGCGCTACTTCCTGACGGACCGCGGCAAGATTTCGCCGCGCCGCATCAGCGGACTGACGGCGAAGCAGCAGCGCGCGCTGACGGTCGCGATCAAGCGCGCGCGCAACCTCGGCCTTTTGCCGTACACGGTCAAGGGGTGAGCCATGGCGCACGTTCGTGTCGTATTGCGAGAAGACGTCGAACACCTCGGGAGCGTGGGCGAGCTGGTGCGCGTGCGCGCCGGCTACGCGCGCAACTTCCTGTTGCCGCGCGGTAAGGCGGCGCTCGCGAGCGCCGGCAGCGTCCGTCAGATCGAGGAGCACAAGCGCCAGGCCATCGCGCGTGCAGCCAAGCTCAAGTCGAGCGCGCAGGCGTTGGCGACGCAGCTCGCCGGCGTGACCGTCGAGGTTGCGCGCCAAGCGGGCGAGGGCGATCGGCTCTACGGTTCCGTGACTTCGAAGGACGTCGCCGCCGCGCTGAAGCAAAAGGGCTACGAGGTCGACAAGAAGGAACTGGTCATGCCCGAGGCGATCAAGGAACTTGGCGAGCACACGCTGACTGTCAAGCTGGGCAGCGGTGTGGATGCGCAGATCCGATTGGTGGTCAAAAAGAGCTGAGCTGTTGAGCTGCTGTGGATGGTTCCGCAGCTTTTCCACAACTCCTCCACACAGGGCGGGGCGCGCCGGTTACCGGCGCGCCTTGCTCGCTTTAACCCTTGCTCGCGCGCGCGATCAAAGGCACATCGTGAGGTCTTCGAAGCGCGCGCCGGCGCGCGCGAGCGAAGTGATCCGGATGTCGAGGTCGTAATGGAGCGCGCGCACGAACGGGTCCCGCCACATTCGCTCGAAGCCGAGCGCGCCGTCTTGGGGGGCCTCCTGCTGCAGAACAGCGCGATCGACGTCGTGCTGGAGATCGTCAAGCCCGAGGACTTCTACAGCGAGGCCAACGCGCGCATCTACGAGGTGGTGCTCGAGCTCCATCGCACCAACACGCCGGTCGACACCGTCACGTTGCGCGAGTCTCTTTCGCGCGCGCACAAGCTCGCGGGCGTGGGAGGCGACGAGTATCTGCTCGCGTTGACCGACACCATTCCGGCGCTCGAAAACATTCGCACGCACGCGATCATCATCCGCGAAAAGGCGCTCGTGCGCCGCTTGATCACCGCCTGTCATACGGTGGCCGCCAAAGGCTACGCGGACTACGGCAACGCGCAGGAGTTCCTCGATCAAGCCGAGAAGTCGGTGTTCGAGGTCGCCAGCATCCAGACGCGCTCGCAGGTGGAGCGCGTGCGCGACGTGGTGATCCGCGCGTTCGAAGACCTCCACGCGCTGGCGCGCTCAGGCGAGCGCATCTCGGGTCTCCGCAGCGGCTTCACGCGCCTCGACGGCATGACCGCAGGCATGCATCCGGGCGACCTGATCATCGTCGCCGGGCGTCCGGGCATGGGCAAGACTTCGTTCGCGCTCAACGTGGGCGTCAACGCGAGCCACTCGCGGCTCGGCACGGACAAGGCCGCGGGGGTCGCCATTTTCTCGCTCGAGATGCCGAAGGATCAGCTGGTCAAGCGCATGCTCTCGAGCGAGGCCCGCGTCGACTCGAGCCGATTGCGCACCGGCCAAGTGCACCGCGACGACTGGCAAAGTCTGGCGCAGGCGGCGGGCACGCTCAGCGATCTGCCGATGTTCATCGACGACACGCCCGCGCTGACGTTGATGGAGCTGCGTGCCAAAGCCCGGCGGTTGATGTCCGAGCACG
>CAZYWR010000023.1:0-2270 GCA_964651185.1 uncultured Polyangiales bacterium | reverse complement strand
CCCGCCAAAGCTTCTCCGCGCGCGTGAAGAAGCGGCCCAACAAGAGCGGGTCGAGCCCGCGCAGCGACCAGGCGCCGTAAACCGCTTCGTGTGCTTTGCGCAACGACGTTCGCGAGATGTCGGTCGCGAGCACATGGCCTGCGCTCGCGGTCTGCTCGAGCGCGATGGCCAGCGAGTACGCCTCCTCGCCGGAGGCGCAGCCGGCGCTCCAGATGCGGAGCGCGTGCGCTCGGCCCCGCAGGCGCAGGAGCTCCGGAATGATCTCGCGTCGGATGAGATCGAACTGCCCAGGTTCGCGGAAAAAGTAAGTCTCGCCGACCGTCAGCTCGACGAGCAGATCGTCGAGCGGGAACGCGTCTCGCTCGATCAGCGCGAGATAGCGCGACACATCGTCGACGGCGGCGCGCGCCATCGCGCGACGGATGCCTGCTTCCGCGTCCGCGCGGCGATGTGGCGAAAAGCTCAGTCCCGCATGTGCGCCGACGAGCCCTGCGATCTTTGCGAAGTCGGGGTGGCTCCAGGCGGCGCTCACGGCGGGTCTCCCAATGACGAGCGGGCACCGAGCGCGTCCTCGATCGCGGCCGACTCCGCTGCCGCCAAGAACGTGGCGAGGTCGTGGATCAGCGCGAGCCCATCGCCGAGCTTGGCGACCCCGACCACGTACTCCGCGCTCGGCGCGATCGCCTGCGCCGCCGCGCAGGCACCTGGCGCGAGCTGCGAAAGCCCGAGCACCCGGTCCGCGCGGATGGCGACGAGGCGCGGTCCGGCCCAGGCCAGGATGAGGTGATCGCTATGCACGAGCGGCTTCATCGGTAGGCGAAAGCGGCTGCGTAGATCGAGCACCGGCACGATGGCGCCGCGCACGTTGATCACGCCCTCGACGATCGGCGGGGCCTTCGGCAGCGGCACGATCGTCACCGCGCGCACGAGCTCGCGTACATCGCGCGAAGGCAGCGCGTAGCGCACCCCCGCCACCTCGAACAGCAGCAAGTCCTGCTCGGCGTTCCAGGCGCTGCTCGCCACAGTCCCCCCTGCTCTGAAAGTGCTCCGCCGGCCCCCCAGAGAACGCCATCATACCTACTATATCTCTGACCAACACTGGCCCCTTTCGTCACCACTTCGCCGACGTCGAAGACCGCTCAGGCCAGCGCACGCGGGCGCCTGCCCACCCAGTGCCGGCCGGAACCGAAGCCACAAACGCGCGATTTGCGCGCAGATTTTCCGTCTGCTAGCCGCCCCGGCCGCTGCATGCGGCACAGGGCGAACGCAGGCGCTGACCGGCGCACGCCAGATCCTGAGTCCTCGCCGTAGTGCTGCGAGCGCGCCGAACAGCCTACATGCGCCTGACAGGTCCTTGCGTGTCAGACCCGTCGCGCCACTGTATTGGTTGCCGGGTCCGTGCTCCCCAGCGGCGCGTCAAGCCTCCAGGCACACCGCGGCGCTGCACTTCTTGCAGGCACACTCCCGATGCAAGCTGACGCTCGTTCGGGGCGTGTGTACCAAGGCGAGCAGCATCAACTACGAGCGCCGGATCCGACGGGCGGAAGCCGTTTCTGGCCCGAGTTTACTCACGTGGCGTCTGCAATGGTAGGCGTAGGCGCCACAGCCCCATCTGTAGCTTGCGGGCATCGAGGCCAAGCTGGTCTACGAGGAAAGGTCCTCGGGCTCGGGATAAGGACGCCAGTTCCAGCCACGAACCATGCGAGCACCCACACGACGAGGCTCATGGCCAACGATTCGATAATGATCAGTAGCGGATCGCGCTTCTTGCGGACGCGCGCCGCTTCGAGAAAGAAGATGTACACGTAGCCCGGCACAACGAGAAACGCCGCTATCCACGCACTCTCGAACGTTTCGGGCATTTTCCCTCTCTCCGAAAGCGCGTGACGTTTGTCGTGCCCTGACGACGCACGCAAGGCGGGCGCCGCTCAGCCGCCGCGCTTGCGGCCTCGATACTCGACCACGAGCTGTGCGACCTGTCGGGGTGGAGCGGGCACGAGGCGCGCGCGACCTGAGCGCTCTCGCGCGTCGGCACGCATCGATCGACGCGCACGGTGCGCATGACACTCGTGCCGCTCTCCACACGGCTCGCCACCCGGCCGGCTCGCGTAGCGCCCGCCGCACGCCAGGCACATCGCGTCCACGCGCGGGTGCTCGTGGGCGATGTGCTCGCTCTCGCCGCCGCATTCGAGGCACGGGACAGACGACAGCTGTTGAGCGCGCAGCTCGTTGCTCGATGGCAAGCGCGGTCTCTGCACATGCGAGCGGGC
>CAZYWR010000022.1:0-5053 GCA_964651185.1 uncultured Polyangiales bacterium | reverse complement strand
GTCGTGGCGCAGCAGAAGGACCCGGAGGCGCGCGGCTTTTGGCAGGACGAGCACTTCTTGCTGCTGACGTCGCTCGAGCGCGCAGCGCTGGAGCGGTTCTTTCTCGACGAATACGCGCCCACTGCCTTCGTCTCGCCTTGGAACAAGGGCTCGGGCTTCTATGAGGGCAACTATCCCGCGCTCGGCGCGCTCGAGCGATCGACGGCGCCGCGCTTCGCCCAATACCGAGCAGGCATCAGCGCCGCGCGAAAGCCCCTGGCCGAGATCACGCGTGCGGACGCCGAGGTTCGCCGACTCAAGGACCGCACCAAGAAGAAGAAGGGCATGAGCCGAGCAGACGCCGAGCATGCTGCAGCGCTCAGGCTCGATCCTGACTTCAAAGCGCAGCTCGCCGCTGCGGAGCGCGAATTCAAGCGACTGAAGGCGGATCTCTATGCCCCGTTCGCGCTGACTTGGAGGGGAAGCCACCGCGATTGGATGGACGCGGCGATGGTGCTCGCGGATAAAGGGGCGCCGACCTGGGCGTGGATGCTGGGTACGGGTGGAAACGACGGCCGGCTCGACTTCACATACAACGCGATGCAGCGCCTTGTGGAGCTGTTCGAGCTGGAGTCGCCCGCTGGAGCGGCATCTCCCAGCGCAGTCGTCCTGCTCGCGAACGCACTCTGGGGAGAAGCCACGAATGAGATGAAGAATGCCGCCGTGGGGCAGTTCCTTCCTGGAACTGCGGGAGGCGCAAACGGGACCACGGGGCCCGACTCGCCGGCGCAGGTCAATCCATGGGACTTCATCCTCATGCTCGAGGGCTCGGTCATGTTCCGTGGACAGGCGACACGTCGTCTCGACACGCGGGCGACGGGACGTGCGGCAATCCCCTTTGCCGTACACGCCCACGCCGTAGGACATGGCACGCGCGGCCGCGAGGCGACGGAGAGAGGGGAGCAGTGGATGCCCCTTTGGAACCGTCCGTCCACGGCCGGCGATGTGAGCGCGCTGCTGGGTGAGGGCCGCGCGCAGCTCAACCGCGCTATCGCGCAGCGGCCGCTCGACTTTGCGCGGGCCGTTGCGAAGCTCGGTGTGGCGCGTGGCCTAAGCGGCTTTGCGCGATACGGCTTTCTGGAGCGCAACGGACAGAGCAAGATTGCCGTGCCGCTTGGACGTATCGCCGTGCGCGCCCGGGTTCATGCGCATCTGATCGACGACCTGGGCGCCTGGCTCGACCTCTTGCAACGCCAAGTGCGCGATGGCGACGCGCCGGCGCGCCTCGCGATCGCGGAGGGCGCGCTCGCAGACGCCGTGTTCACCGTGCTCACCGCGCAGGACGACGCGCGCCACTGGCAAACCGTCTTGATCGCTGCCGCGCGGGTCGAGGCCGTTCAGGCATCGGGAACTGGATTCGAAGCCGGCCCCACGCCGAGGCTCTCGAGTGGCTGGTTGGAGGCAGCCTGCGACGACTCTCCCGAGTGGCGGCTGGCAATTGCGCTTGGGAGCGCTGCGGCCGGCTACGCCCGGAGGAGCGGGTTGCCCTTCGACACGGTCCGTGCGCACGCGCTGCCGCTCGCGGGCTCGCGCTATGCCATGACGGCAGAGAAGCGGCTCGCCAAAGACCCACGGGTAGTTATGACCGGACGCGAGCCGGTGAGCGATTTCGCCGCGCTCGTCGAGCGTCGGATCATCGAGGCCACGCAACGCGGCGAACGGATGCTTCCGCTCGTCGCGCAGCACCGGCGGGGCGCGCGGCTGACCGATATCGCGAAGTTCCTCGACGGCGCGGTCGATGACGAGCGCGTGATCTGGCTCGCGCGCGGCCTGATGGCGCTGGAGTGGGGGCCGAAGACGGTTCCGTCGTCGCCACCGGCCCGCGATTGGGCAGACATCGACGAAGCGTGGATGGCCCTGCGACTCTGCGCCAGCCCTTCTTTGAAGCGTGATGGTCACGTCGCGATCGACGCGGCGATGATTCGCCGGCTGATCTCCGGCGACGCGCAGGGTGCCGTCAGCATCGCGCTGAAGCGCCTATCCGCCGCCGGCTATCGGCCTCCGCTCAGGTCCGCGACCACGGACCGAGTGACGGCATGGCGCTGGGCCGCTGCGCTCGCTTTCCCACTCGATCGTGTTGCCACAGTGGCCCTCGCTTCTCGCTTCCAGAACCACGCTGACCGCATCAAGAACCAAACGGAGAACGCATGACTCTCGAACTCGACCGACTCGATCGTACTACTCGGCTTCTCTTCACCATCGAGCTAAAGCCGCTCCAGGGCGATCGCTTCCAGCCGACCGGCTTTCCGAGCTTAGGCGCGGCCACCTACCAGAGTAAGTACGGCCCGAAGCTTCTCGTCGAGTCGGCGCAGAGCATGGCGAATCGTCTCGAGGCGACCTGCTGGGACGGAGTGGCGAACCAACCAATTCCCCCGCTTCGCGGCATCAGTCACGTGACGGTCACGCGGCAGGGGGCCTTTCTGACCGACTCGATGCTCGAGGCACATCGACTGAACAGTCCTTACCTTCTCGAGAACAAGCGTGATACCTCCTTTGTCGAGCGGTTGAAGAAGGACCTCGGGGGCCTGGACGCCGGCCCGATCGACCGCAGGCTCTTGTCGGAGACGCTGCTGCGTTACGATGTCGGATCTCTCCTACACGGTGTGTTCCTCGCGAAGAAGGACTTGGCGGGAGGACGTCTGCGCGTCGCGCGTGCGATGTCCGCATTCATCGAGGCTACAAACGCGCGGGTCGCGCCTTCTGGCGGCGTAAAGAACGACCATGTCAACCCCGCAGGCGACACGAAGTCGGGTTTTGGCAACGTTCCGTTTGCGCGGGACGAGTTCACCGCGGAGAGGATTGATCTTCACGTCAACTTCGACCTCGCGCAGGTGCGCGGCTACGGGCTCGGTAGGGACTCGGAGCGGCTGCTGATCCTATTGGGACTTCACCGCCTTCGAAGGCTGCTCGACGGAGACCTGCGGCTACGCACCGCATGTGATCTGGAACCCGTCTCTCGCGATCCCATCGCGGCGCTGCGTCCTGAAGGATTCCAGCTGCCTCCACTTTCGATGTTGGAGGACGTGTTGCCCGCCGCCATCACGGCGAACGCATCGCTCATGTGTCACACCACCCTGACCTATGAAGAGGAGTTGAAGTCCGCGAAAGAAAGCCGCCAAGCGAGCGGCGACGACGAGGCCGACGACTCGGGCGACGACGACTGATGGCTACCCTCAAGCTCCGCTTTCCTGGAGGCCGCTATCACGCGACTTCCACGGGATATCACGTGAACGAAGGGACTATCGAGTGGCCGCCAAGCCCTTGGCGGCTGATACGTGCGCTCATCGCCTGCGGCTACACGACGCAGCGCTGGGGGGAGCTCACGAAAGATGCCCGACATCTCTTTGAGTCGCTCAGCTCGGTGCTGCCCGAGTACGCCCTGCCGGAGGCCGCACTGGGCCACTCGCGTCACTACATGCCGACCGCCGCGCTCGACAAGGGCCGCGAGAGGACGACCCTCGTCCTGGATACCTTCGCCGACGTGGCCGACGGTGAGCTTTGGGTGCGCTGGCCGGTTCAGCTCGGCGCGGAGGAGGCCGCGCTATTCTCCACGCTGGCCGAGCACCTCGGCTACCTGGGCCGCAGCGAAAGTTGGGTCCTCGCGGAAGTCGCGCCCGATGATGCGCCGATGCCTGGACATGCGCGCGCATTTCCGCACCGCGAAGGGGAACGCGCTGGTCGCGGATACGAGCAAGTTTCGCTCTTGGCCCCTGAACTTCCGGGAGATTACGCCAGTTGGCGCAAGCGGGAGCTCCAGCGAGCGTACGGCGCGCTCGAGGACTTAGAGTCAGGACAGCGGAAGTTCAGCAAGGCGCAGCTCAAGAAGAGACAGCTTCAACTCGAAGCCAGCTATCCGCTCGACGTTCTAGACGGGATGCAATGGGACACCGCGCGTTGGAAGGACGCCGGCTGGAGTCAGGCGCCCGCATCGCGCCGCGTGCTTTACTGGCGCGACACTGGGGCGCTCGAAGTCGCACCGCCACCGATGCGGCATCCGGCGCGGCCAGCGACTGTCGAGGCGCTGCTCTTTGCGCTCACGACCCCGAGTGGATCGCGATCGGCGCTGCCTACGGTGGCGCGTACCGTACCGCAGGCCGACCTGTTCCATAAGGCGCTGGTGTCCAAGTCCGGACGAGCGTGCCCGGAGCTTAGCGGCCGTGCTGACGACGGGACACCACTGCGAGGACACGAACATGCGCACGTGCTTCCACTCGACTTAGATCACGATGGCCGCTTGGATCACATCCTCCTGTTCACGCCATGCAAACTTAGCCCAGCGGCGCTGACCGCAGCGCGCGCAGTCAAACGTACATACATGAAAGGAGGCCTTGGCGAGCTGCAGGTCGCCATCGCCGGCGAGGGAAACCTGCGTGATCTCTGCGCGCTCGAAGGCCGGCTCGGCGAGTCGATGGCTGCTCTGCTCGGACCTTCCCGACGCTGGGTATCAGTGACACCGTTCGTTCCTCCGCGGTTTCTGAAGAAGCGAGGACCGAACTCGCTCGAAGGACAGGTCGGGGCTGAGCTGGCCGTGCGCGGCTTGAGCGGTGCGAGCGTGGAGGTGCTGCCATGGGCGCCGGACACCCACCACCTTCGTCATGTCATTCGTCGCCGACGAAAGGGGGCACCACAGCCCCCGATGGATCTGGGCTTCATCGTACGCTTACACTTTGACGAACCTATCCACGGCCCAATCTGCCTCGGCTACGGGAGCCACTTCGGACTGGGTCGGTTCGATGCTGACGGTTGAGCGGGGTGCGAGAGATCAGCGCGAGAGGGATGCGCGCCGGAACATCCGTTTGCATGGCGACGCAATCGCGAGCAGAGGCATCTCACGCTTGCTGAGACGAAAGATGACCAGCTTCTAAGACCGCTTGCCGCCAGGATTCGATCATTTGTAAGCTCGACGAGAAAGGCATGGGCGAAGATGCGAGCGCAACGGCGTGTCCCATGGCGGCTCAGAATGCTAGGCAGCCTTGAGGGCCGCTCATGCGGCAATTGTGCTATTTCCCCCGGC
>CAZYWR010000021.1:0-4486 GCA_964651185.1 uncultured Polyangiales bacterium | reverse complement strand
CGCTGTGTCGCGTGTAGCGCGGCGCCGTGTCCGCTCGAGGCCAGTGAAGCGGCGACCCTACGCAGCAACATGGCCAGGGCATGATGGCGGATGAAGTTCGTACGCGCGCGGGCACGTACGCGAGCGCCGCGCCCAGAGCCTTACCGCTGCTCATCGTCGCGCTCGGCGCATGCACGTTCTGGCCCGCGCTGCGCGCGCCGCGCTTCCTCGACGACTACCTCCATACCTTGATGATCGCCGGGAAGTTTCCGGTGCCGCGCAGCCCGTTCAACCTCTACGACTTCGTGGGCGACGCCGAACGTGCGCTGTTCAGCGAGCGGGGGCTGCTCCCGTGGTGGGCGCATCCCGCGCTCAAGCTGCGCTTCTTGCGGCCGATCTCGAGCGCGCTGATGTGGTTCGAGCAGCGCGTGCTGCACTTCGGCGTGGGCGCGCAGCACCTGCACTCGTTTGCGTGGTGGCTCGCCTGTGTGCTCGGCGCGCGCGCGCTGTTTCGCCGTTTGGTGCCCGAGCGCGCGGCGCTGATCGCCACGCTGATCTTCGCCTTCGCGCCCTGCCACGCGATGCCGCTCGCCTGGATCGCCAACCGCAACGCGCTCGTGTCGATCGCGCTCGGGCTCGCCGCGCTCGCGTCCTATCTCGGCTGGCGCGCGCGACCGAGCCTCGCGCGCGGGCTCGCCAGCGGGGTGCTGTTCAGCGCGGCCGTCCTCTCCGGCGAGTACGCGCTGTGCTTCGGCGGCTATGTGCTCGCGCTCGAGCTCAAGCAGCACGGAGACGCCTGGTGGCGGCGCGCGCTCGCGCTCTCGCCGTTCGTCGTTCCTGCGGCGAGCTATCTGTGGGTACGTCACGCGCTCGGCTACGGGTCTGTGGGCTCGGGCTTCTACGCCGACCCGCTGGCCGAACCGGCCACGTTCCTACGCGCCGCGCCTTTTCGCCTGGCAGCGCTGCTCGGGCAAGGCTGGCTTACCGTCGGCACCGAGACCTGGATGATCGATGCGCCGCACTGGCTCGTGTTCCCGTTCGTTCTCGTCGCGGGGACCGCGATGGCGCTGCTCTTGCGGCAAGTCTACGCGGCCCTGCCGTCGGCCGTGCGCGCCGACGCGCGTTGGCTCTTGGTCGGCTCCCTGCTGGCGGTCTGCCCAGTGCTTTCGACCGTGCCGTCTCCGCGGCTCATGGGCATCGCGTTGCTCGGCATCGCGCCCAATCTCGCGCTCGTGCTCGATCATGCGTGGTTTCACGAGCCGTTCGCGCCGCGTTCACGCGCGCGTGAATACCTGGGCATCGCCGCCGCGGTGCTCGGCTTTTGCCACTTCATCCACGGTCCGGTGACGGCCTGGCTCGCGACTTCGCAGATCCGCCGCGACGCCAGCCGCTTTGTCTCCGACATCGCCTGGGTCGGCAAGCGCTTGCAAGCGCAACACGCGACCGAGGTGGTGGTGCTGCGCGGCCGTGTGGACGCGTTCTTCGGCCCGTTCGCCATGGTGGTTGGCGGTGGCCCGTGGACGCGCTGGGAGGTGCTCAGCGATCCTGGGCATCTCCTGACCCTGCGCCGCGACGAACGGACGCTCGAGCTCGTCGTCCCGCGCGACTCGAGCGTTCATCCGACCGATTGGTTCAGCTTATTCCGAGGCGCTCAGGAGCCCATGCGCGTAGGCGAAGAGCATCGCGGACCATCGTTCACCGCACGGGTGCTCTCGGTGGGAGAGCTCGGACCCACGCGCGTGCGCGTCACCTTCGACGCGCCGCTCGGACCAGGGCAGCTCTGGGTCTCGCGCCGCGACGAGCGCTTGCGCGAAACGCCGCCGCCTGCGATCGGATTCGGCGCCCCCTCCGACCCGTAAGCGTCAGTCCGCGAGGCGTGTACGCAGCCGGAACGATGGCTTTTCGATCACCACGTGCAGGACGTAAGCGACCGAAAGCGAGAGCAGCATCACGGCGGCTATCGAAGCAGGCCAGACCAGCAACATCGTTACCTGCCGCCGCTGTAGCGCTTGCGCGGCAGGCGCGATGAAGCGATCGCACAGCGGCATATGCACGAGATAGATGCCGTAGCCCAAGGTCGCGATGCGCCGGAAGATCGGCGCCGAGAGCATGCGCTGCAGCGGACCATCGGCGTGCAGAAGCAAGAGCAGACAGCAGAAGTACATCAAAGTGGTGACCGTACCCCAAGCGAACACGTGCTGAAACTGCGGATCGTACGCCGCGAAAGTCATGGGTCGCAGCAGGAACCAAAAGCAGCCGAGCGCCGGAATCGCGAGCAACGCGCGGTGGAAAGGGGCCTCGAGCCAGCGCGCGATCGAGCGTCCCCAGCGCCTGTGCACGACGGCCAAAAGGATACCGGCGACCAGCGTATCGTAGCGCGTATGCGGCCGAAAATAGAGCGCGCCGTACAGGTCGATGTCCGCCCAAGGACGGTGGCGGTAATAGATCACCAACCTGACTACCAGGGCGCTCACCCATAGCGCCACCAACAGCGCGACCCGCAGGTGATCGCTGCGCAAGCGGCTGAGCACGAAAAAGAGCAGCGGGACAGTCAGGTAAAATTGCTCTTCGAGCGCCAGCGACCAGCCCCAGAACATCAGCGTCTGCGTCTCCCCGAGCGGTAAGAAGTCCGTCAGATAGGCGGCCTCGTAAGGTAAGTGCCGCCATTGGGCGGCGGTGAGCTTCGTGGTCAGCACGAGCGTCGCCAGCACGAAGTAGTACGAGGGAAAGGTGCGGAAAATGCGGCGCACATAGAAGCGGCGCAGCTGCTGCGTGCCGGCCGTCTGCAGCGAGTGCAGGAGGATGGATCCGATCAAGAAGCCGCTCAGCATGAAGAACAGATCCATCCCGAAGAACACGGCCAACGACGAGGCCGCCCAATCGAGATCGATCTCGATGTTGTGCTCGCCCGCGAAGATCCAAGTGACGTGGAACTGCACCACGCTCACGATCGCGAACACGCGCAGTCCGTGCAGCGCCGGGTAGCGATTGTCGAGCAGATCGAGTGTCAAGAAGCGCTTGAGCTCGGACGTGCGCGTCGCCGTGGCGGGAGCGGTGGTCGTGATCATCGCGGCCCAACATAGCTGAGCTCGGGGCGGAAAGTGCGCTCTTGGGCGTGGAAGTGATGGCGCATTCTTACGCCCAGGTTGATCCGGGAGGCGCCGCACAAAGATCAGCGGACGTCACCCACCCAGCGCGTACCAGCACCTTTTTCTCGCCGCCTCGAATCGCGGGTCCCCGCGCACGAAATCTCGACCGCCAATCGCAACAGTCGATGCTAAATCGCTTGCACGAGACCCTTGATTTGGTGTCCCCTGCGCTCGTAGCTCCTGGCAGCCTGGTGCACACAATGCGAGCGCGCGGACAACCGCGCGAAGCGACCCTGAAGCGCGCCCGGCGAGCGCGAACGAAAACGGTGAGGCTCGGTCATGCACTCGAACGCTTTTCTTCGATTTCTCGCTCCCCTCTTGCTCGCGGCGGCGATGGTCGGCTGTGGCGACGACGGGGGCTCCACGAAGCAACCCGTCAAGACGAAGGACGCAGGCAGAGACGCGGGCAAGAAGGACGCGGGCAAGACCACGTCCGATCAGAGCTCCTCGAAAGCTGACGACGACGACGACGATGATGACGACACGTCGGACGACGACAGTTCGGACGACGACAGTTCGGACGACACGTCCAACGACGAGGAGGATGCGGGGACCGAGGGATGTACCTCGAACGACGATTGTCCGCCTGGCGATGGGGATGACGCCGGCATCGGCTGCTGCGACACGCAGACCGGGATGTGCTTCGTGCACGACGGCACAGCCTGCCCCGCCGTCCTGCGGCCGACCGGCTCGCGGCAGTCGTACAACTGAGCCGGCGTGCTCGGCCTCCAGCGCGCGTTTCCGAGCGAACTTTGACTTCGGTTACGGCTCGTGGCCGAGCAGGCGAGCGACGGCTTGGAAGTGTTCGTCGGTCCGCTGCGCGATGGCCTGATAGCCTGCAACCAGCTCCAGCGAAGGTCCGAGTGCCAGGCGCGCGCTGCTGTAGCACGCGCGCTTCGTGAGCTGCACGGCCACTGGCGGCAAGCTCGCGATCATGGCCGCCTTTGGCGCGCGCCCGCGCCAGCACTTGGTCCGGAGGCACCACCTCATCGACCAGGCCGATGCGCTCGGCCTCGGCCGCGTCGATGATGCGACCGGTCAGCATCAGATCGAGCGCACGCGAGAAGCCGATCGTCCTCGGCAGCACGAACGTACTCCCGTCCGCGGGCACGAGCCCGAGCTTCACGAACGTGGAGCCCAGGCGCGCCTCTGCGCTGCAGATCCGGATGTCGCATAGACATGCCAAGGTCAGGCCGCCGCCGATCGCGTGGCCGTTCATGGCCGCCAGCACGGGCTTCGAAAGTCGATCGAAGCTCCACGCCAGGTGCTGCAGACCTTGCTCGTAGTTCCGCAAGAGCTCCGCCGGTGATCCCGCGAACATGCCGCGCGCTGCGGCCATCTCTTTGAGATCGCCGCCG
>CAZYWR010000020.1:0-6267 GCA_964651185.1 uncultured Polyangiales bacterium | reverse complement strand
GCCGAGCAGCCCTGCGCGCGTCGTGGGATCGACCGACACCTGCTGTAGATCCGAGCCGGTGACGCCGGAAAGGCCGTAGAGCGGCGCGGTCGTGGCGTTGGCGAACGCGGTCGGCTCGGTGAGCAGCTGCGCGATGCCCCCGCTCTCCTGGATCACCACGCGCTCGAAGAAGCGGCGCGCCTCCTCCTGCAGGAGCGGCGCGAGCGTATCCATGTCCACGCCTAGACTGGGGTCCTTGTCTTGCGTGCCGTAGTCGGCGGTTTGGAAGGTCTGCTCGTGGAACGCGAGGAGCACGTCGTGGGCGCGCGGATCGTCGAGCAGCTTGCCCGCCCAGCGCGCGACTCCGTCCTTGCTGGCGAGCTCGCCCGCGCCGGCGGCCGTGAGCAGCTCGTCGCTGGGCATGGAGTTCCAGAGCCCGTAGGAGAGCCGGGTGGCGATCTCGTAGCCGGAGAGCGGCACCTTGTCGCCCGAGCTGTCGGCCTTGTCCGAGGACTCCACGCGATAGAGGAAGTGCGGCGACTGCAAGGTGGCCTCGATCACCAGCTGCGCGCCGGCTTGGAACGCGTCGCCGCCGATGAGATCGGGACCGAGCTTGAAGAGCGCGAGGTACGTCGCTTGTTCGCCGTCGGACAGCGGCCGGCGGTAGGCGCGCTTCCCGAACGACGAAATGAACGCCGTACCTTTGGCGTTTGCGTCGGCGAAGCTGCCGGCGGGCGCGATCTTCGCGAGCTTGCCGCGATCGCCCGCGATCATCGCGGCGACCTGCTCCGCGGCGGTCTGGTAGCGCGACCAGGCGTCGCCGCCGATGGTGAGCTGCGCGGCGGCGAGCGTTTCGTAGCCTTTGTCGAGCGGCTCCTGCGTGAAGTTGTCGGCGATGCCGGTCGGGGCATCGAGATAGAAGAGCGCTTGAACCGTGTTCTCCCACTGGCGGTTCGATAGCTTCGGAAAGCGGGTGCTGGGGCCGACGCCGTCGGGCGTGCTCGGGCCGAGCACGCCCTCTTGGGTCACGCAGTCTGGGCACAACCCGCCGCCGCCGGCGGGGCTCGCGATCTCACCTGAGCAGGAGACTGCGCAGAGCAGAGCGGCCATCCGCATGGCGCGAGGAGCGATGGAAAGCCGTACGCGAGGCATGAGCGGCCTCCGCCGAAAGCGCTTAAGGTCTACGCCTGTCGATATGCCAGAACGTGAGCCCGACGGGAGTTCTCGCACGTGAGCGCCGCATGATACCGCGCACGAAAGGAATGTGGCTCACAGAGTCGCGCGTGGCGTGCGTCACGCGCGGGGCTGGCGAGACCCCGGGACGCGCGTGCCTTCAATCTCGGACGGGGCAGCCCGACCTATCCAAGACGATCGCGACGCTCGTGCGCTCGGTGCGTTCGAGTGCGGCGCTACCCGTGGGCTCGTCGTCGTCGCACTGCCCGTTGCCGTTTTCATCGAGATAGGCGTCCACGTACAGGGCCGAGTCGTTGCCGGCGACGATTTGCTCCGAGACGTCGAGGGCGAAGGACCGGGCATCCCCGAACGACGCGGCCGCGAGCGTGTTCCCGGGAGTCACCGTGCCGATGAGCACGTTCCCGCGCTGATCGCGCTGACACGACTGCACGCTCGAGTCTTCCCAGACCTCCACGTGGAGCGAGCCGTTTGTGTCCGATCCGGGGCTCAGCGCGCGGGCCATGGCAGACGTCCCCGCGACTGTTCCTTCTACGTGGTAAGTCGTCCGTTCGGAGGCGCAGGGGTCGTCGTCATGCGCGCAGCCGTACAGACTGGCGAGCAGGCAGACTGTGCGAAGCGGCCGCATCCTTGAGCACACTAGCCGCAAGCTCGCCGTTGGCCACGAGGACGTGTGCGGTCGGTGTGCTGGGGCACCGAAGGCACCGCGAGCCTGAAGCGCGCGAGTCCGCTGGCGATCGCGCGTGCTTCGTGTGGCGGTGGCGCGCGCTTTGAACAGCCCGGCGGCGGGCGGGCACTAGCAGGCATGAACGACATCGTGCGCTGTGGCCTCGCGGCCGCTCTCGTCAGCATCTCCGGGTTCTATTCCGCATCCCCGTGCGCGGCGCACGCACCCGCGGCGGCTCCGGCTCCCGCGCAGGACCCCGCGGCCGAGCCCGCCGGCGCGACCGTGCCCGCGCAGGGCTCCGCGTCCGAGCAAGGAACCGCGCCCGCCGGCGCGACCGTGCCCGCGCAGGGCTCTGCGTCCGGGCAAGGAGCCGCGCTCGCCCCCGCCTCGACCACACCGGAATCAGGTTATCCCGTGGCTGGCGCGCCCCCTGTCGCGCCCCCGTACGCGCCGCCCGCGTACGGGCCTCCGTCTCCGTACCAACCCCCGCCGTACACCGTCGTGCCTCTCGTGCAGCCGGCGCTGCGGCAGGGGCGCGAGCCGCGCCGCTACGACGGTCCGCCCACGCTGTTCGGCAGCAAAAGGAGCCTAGGCGGCTACGGCGGCTTCGCTGCGGCCTACACGCACATGCTGCATCGCGATGGAGCGGCGCTGGGCTTCGAGGGCGCCCTGTCGATCGCGCATCGCCTGAGCTTGGGGCTCGCGGGCTATGGCTTTTCGCGCAATCCGCAGGGCCCGGTGGACGTCGACGGCGCGCGCCGCGACTTCGGCACCGGCTACGGCGGCTTCGTGGCGCGTTATGCGTTCCTCACCAGCCTGCCCGTGTACCCGTCGCTCGGGATCTTATTGGGCGGCGGCGCGGTCGTGCTCCATCGCGATGATTGGAACGATCACAACGCCGGCGACGGCAGCGCACGCCGTCACGACGGATCGCAAGGCGACGGCTTCTTCGTCGCGCAGCCGGAGCTCCAACTGCACGCCAACGTGACGCGCTGGATGCGCCTCGGCCTCAACGCCGGTTATCGCTTCACGCGCGGCGTCAGCCGCTTTGGTTTCACCGAGCGCGATCTCAACGGCGTGCTGCTCGGCGGGAACATCCAGTTCGGCTGGATTTGAGGCGCCGGCTGCTTCTTCGCGCCGTTCAGCCGATGGTGGCGCGCGCAGTTTCGATGCTGATGATGCCCGCTCGCAAGAGCTCTTTGAGGTGCATCTCGAACGTCTGCATGCCGTAAGGATGCACGCCGCGCTCCATGACTTCTTTGAGCGGCAAGTTGTGCTCGGGCCGGCGTAGCGATTCTCGCGCCGTGGGCGTATTGACCAGCACCTCCACGGCCGCGGCCATGCCGCCGTCGACGCGCGGCACGAGTCGCTGGGCCACCACGCCCTTGAGGGCATCGGCGAAGCGCTCGCGCGTCTCCTGTGCCTCTTTCATGCCCAGGAGAGAGAGTACGCGCCCGACCGTGCGCGCCACGTCCGGCGTGTGCAGCGTCGAGAGCACGAGGTGTCCGGTCTCGGCCGCTTTGAGCGCGATCTCCATGGTCTCTTGATCGCGGATCTCGCCGACCAGGATGACGTCCGGATCTTGGCGCAGCGCCGCGCGCAACGCGCTCGCGAACGAGTTGGTGTCGAGCCCTACCTCGCGCTGCGAGATCGACGAGAGCGCGTCGGTGTGCAGGAACTCGATCGGGTCTTCGATGGTCACGATGTGCAGGCGCCGGCTGCGGTTCATCTCCCCGATGATCGAGGCCAGGGTCGACGACTTGCCGTTGCCGGCGGCGCCCACCACCAGCACGAGCCCGCGCTCGAGCAGGGCGAAGTTGCGCACCGCGGGCGGCGTCCCGAGCTGGTCGAACGTGGGCACGTTGAGCGGGATCGAGCGCATGGCCAGCGCGAGCGATTGGCGCTGGCGAAAGATGTTCACGCGATAGCGGCCGATGCCGGACACGGCGTACGAGCAGTCGTATTCTTTGAGATCGGCGACCGAGCCCTGGAAGCGCGACTTGGCGAGCACGATCTCGGCGACCTGCTGGGTGTTCTGCGGCAGGAGCTTCTCGGCTTGCATGTAGTAGAGATCGCCCCCGACCCGCAGCGCGGGCGGCTGCCCGACCTTCAGCAGGACATCGCTCGCCTTGTGCTGTGCGCCTTTGGCCAAGAGCGAGTGGAACGTCTGCTCGTCCATTTTGCGATTATAGAGCGCAGTCCGCGCTGGCCGTGCGGACCATTGTCGCGCGCGCGATCAGTTGGCGGCGCCGCTGACGAGGATCGTGTGCATGCGCTCGCTCTCCTCGAACGCCTGCTGGTACGCCAGCGCGTCGCGCCGTGTAGTGAACGGACCGACGCGCACGCGAAAGTAGCGACTCCGGCCCGGCACTTCGGCTTGGGTGACGTAGGCCTTGTGGCCGCGCGCGCGCAGCGCGCTGGCGAAGCGCTCGGCCGCTGCGCGCGTCTCGTACGACACCACCTGCAGCATGAACGCGCCGTCCGTGCCGTGCGGCGCGCTGGCGCGGGCGCGCTCCGGCATGGCCTGCGCCATGAGCGGATCGTGCTTGGCCGCGCGCTGCAGCCGCTCGAGCTGCTCTTCAGCGAGCGAGCTCGCGGGAATGTCCTCGGCGCGCGCCGACGTGCGCGGCTCCGGGCGCGACACGCGCTGGCCCGTGAGCGCGGCGTGCTCGGCCTCTGCGGCGCGCACCGTCGCCTCGATGGCAGCCTCGTCGCCGACCAAGACGGCGGGAAACGACAGGCGCGCGAGCTCCGAAGGAGAGGCCGCCGAGCCCGCGGCCGGAGCAGAGGTCGGCGGGGGTTCGCGCGCTTCGAGCGCCCACTGCGAGAGCGGATCGAGCTCGGGCGCGGGCGCGTCGTTCGAGCCGCCCTGGAGCACGCCGAAGCCGATCAGCGTCGCCACGGTCAGCGTACCGGCCAGAGCAAACAAGCCGAGCTTGCGCCCGGCCGCGTCGTCGCGCTCGCGCAGCTGATCCAGATCACGCATCGCACCATCGCATGGCTCTGTCAAAGCGTGGCCCCCAGCACCTGCGCGCGAAAGTAGGTGCCGCACGAATCTACGCAAAGGATGCGAAAACTCGCAACTAACAGGCTCACGCAGCGCAGCCGTGAGCGCGGCCCGCGCGCGGGGCTGAACGGGGGCGCTCTGCAAGGATGGAGGCGGCGGTCGCACGCGGGCAGCGGTCGGGCAACGTTTGCCTACACGAGTGCTCAGGGGCGGGGCGCGGGCACGGTCTGTTCCAAGCGTTCGCCCGTAATGCCGTCCTGCTCTTGCCAGATCGTCAACGTGTCTCCGATCTCGGCCGCGATCTCGATCTCGAAGTGGCCCGTGTCGTGGTCGGCCTGCTGGATTTTCCCCTGCCCGGCGCGCTCGTTGAGGACCGTTACGTAGGCCTCCGGGTTGGCCTGTCCCGATACCAGCGCGAGGCCTTGGAGGTTGGGCGAGCCGATCGTGGCCACCGGCGGCGGCAGCGGCAAAGTGGGCGTAGTCCCGCAGCTCGACAGCCCGGAAAGGAGCGCCCCCAGGACGAGGCAGGCACAAGCAAAGGTCGAAGCGCGCGCTGGCGCGCGGGAGCGAAAGAGAGGAGCGCGCGCCGGCGCGCGGGAGCGAAAAAGAGGAGCGCGCGCTGGCGCGCGGGAGCGAAAAAGAGGAGCGCGCGCTGGCGCGTGCGAGCGAAGTAGAACCGAAGCGCGGGACGGCATGGGCGCAGCGTAGCAAGAGCCGAGTCCGCATGATACCGTCCGCGCTCAGCGGCCCGACGCGCGCTCGCGAGCGCTAGCGAAATCTGCGGGCGGGACGCGCGCTTCCATGCGCACGCGAACAATGTGATCGGGCGCGCACAACGCGTCCGGCGTGCGGGGCGGCGCTCGAGGGCGAAAGGGTGCGGAGACCAGGATGGCCGATTCTCAGAAGGTAGCGGTCGCGATCGAAGACGAGCTGCGTACGTCGTACCTCGACTACGCGATGAGCGTCATCATCGGGCGCGCCATCCCCGACGTGCGCGACGGCTTGAAGCCCGTGCATCGGCGGGTGCTGTTCTCGATGCAAGAGCTGCGGGTCTTCTACAACCAGGGCTACAAGAAGTCGGCGCGCGTGGTCGGCGAGGTGCTCGGTAAGTACCACCCGCACGGCGACCAGTCCGTGTACGACGCGCTCGTGCGCATGGCGCAGGACTTCTCCATGCGCTACCCGCTGATCGACGGGCAGGGCAACTTCGGCTCGGTCGACGGCGACCCGCCCGCGGCCATGCGTTACACGGAAGTGCGCATGGCCCGGCTCGCGAGCGAGCTGCTCGCGGACATCGACAAAGAGACGGTCGACTTCGGGCCGAACTTCGACGACAGCGAGCGCGAGCCTTTGGTCTTGCCGTCGCGCTTTCCCAACCTGCTCGTCAACGGTTCGGGCGGCATCGCGGTGGGCATGGCGACCA
>CAZYWR010000019.1:0-5895 GCA_964651185.1 uncultured Polyangiales bacterium | reverse complement strand
GATCGTGGCAGGCCTCCGCGGCGCCGCCAGCTCGCCGGTGGTGGGGCCAGCAACAACAGGCTCGTACCGTTCGGGCCGGGCGTATCCCGAGCGTGAGCTCGGCGCCCCCAGATTTCGAAAGGATGCTAGATTCGCCTCCATGTCGCAGCCCGCGCCGCGCCCGGCGACCGACGACGACCTATTGAGCCTGCCCGAAGAAGTTCGCGCGGAAGTGCTCGCTGGCGCGATCGTCACCGCGCCGGCGCCCTCGCCGAAGCACTCCAAAGCCCGGCGTGCCCTCGGCAGCTTCCTCGGCGGACCGTTCGATGGCGAAGAGGCGGTCGTCCGTAGCGCTCCATTCGAGCAGATCGAATTGTCGGTCGGGCGCATCTTCCTGCCGAAAACTTAGGCGATGGGCTCGACGGTGCTCCGTGTCTCGAGCCGGAACGGTCTGATCTCGTGGCGGCGGCGCGGCGCGCTCGCGCATCTTGCATGCATTCTCGCGTTGCTCGTGACCGCTTGCGCGACGCGCGGCGGCCTGAGCCCGCTGCCGGAGCAGCTCTATGGTGGGCTGTTCGTGGACGTGCAGAGGTCGTGCGTCTTCAAGGATCAGAAGACGTTCGTCGACATGGTGCCGAATCGAGAACCCGCGCTGATCCTCGATGAGTATCGCGACCAGGGCGCGCTCGACCGCAATGCGCTGGCGACATTCGTGCGCGAACGCTTCACGTGGCCGTGCCAGCCGCTCGGCGGCATGTTGCCCGACACGGACGACGTGCGCGCTCACATCGCCGGGCTCTGGCCCGAGCTCACTCGGCGCACCGCGCTCACCCACGCCTGGAGCTCGCTCATCCCGTTGCCTTACCCTTACGTGGTTCCGGGTGGACGCTTCGGCGAGCTCTATTACTGGGACTCTTACTTCACGATGCTCGGGCTCGAGGCGTCGGGCAGGCACGATCTGGTGCTGGCGATGCTGCGCAACTTCGCCGCGCTGATCGAGCGCTTCGGCCACGTGCCGAACGGGAATCGCAATTACTATTTGAGTCGCTCGCAGCCGCCTTTCTTTTCGCACATGGTCGAGCTCGCCGCGGAGGAGGAGGGGCCCCAGATCTACGGCGCATATCTGCGACAGCTCAAGCTCGAGCATGACTACTGGATGCGTGGACTCGAAGGGGCGCGTCGCGCCGCACGAGACGCGGGCGGAACGGGGGCCGCGCAGCGCGTGGTCGTGTTACCCGGTGAGGTCATCCTCAATCGCTACTGGGACGACCGCGACACCCCACGCAGCGAGGCTTACGCGATCGACGAGGCCACCGCGCGCGCCGCGCTCTCACGTGGGCGGAGCGCCCAGGAGGTGTATCGCGATCTGCGCGCCGCGGCCGAGAGCGGCTGGGACTTCAGCTCGCGCTGGTTCGACGACGATCTGACGCTGGCGGGCATCCGCACCACGGCCATCGTGCCGATCGATCTCAACAGCTTACTCTTTCACCTCGAGCAGACGATCGCCAAGGCCTGCGAGCAGCACCACGAGCCCTGCGCAGAAACGTACGAGAAGCTGGCCGACCAGCGCGCCAGGGCCATCGCGCGTTATCTGTGGAACGAACACGGCTACTACGCCGACTACGACTGGCGCAAGGGCAAGCTGCGCGAGAACGTGACCGCGGCCATGTTGTTTCCGCTCTTCATCGGCATCCCCTCGATGACGGAGCGCGAACGCGCCGAACGCACGGGGGACACGGTGGAAGCATCGCTACTGAAAGCGGGCGGGCTCACGACCACCACGAGGACGACCGATCCCCGACAGCAATGGGACGCGCCCAATGGTTGGGCCCCGCTGCAGTGGATCGCCGTGGTGGGCTTGAACCGCTATGGACAAACCGAGCGCGCGAGAGAGATCGCTACGCGCTTCCTCACGCGCGTGCGCGCAGTCTTTGCGTGCAATCACGAGCTCACGGAGAAGTACGACGTGGAGGTCGAAAGCGATGCAGAAGCCGTCGGAAGCGGAGGCGAGTACGAGCCGCAAAACGGCTTCGGCTGGACCAACGGCGTGACGCTGAAGCTGTGGGAGCTCTATCCGCCCGCGTCCGCTGCCATGGAGTGCCGGCGCGCTCCTGCCGAGCCGCTCGCGCGCAAGCGCTACGAGCGGCCGAGCGTGAGCTGCCCAGCCGCGCCGATCCCCGCGCGCTAAGCGCTCAGGCGCGAAGAGGAAGTGCGGCAGGGGAGCTCGAGCGTAAAGACCGCGCCATGCCCCGGTCCTTCGCTTTGGCAGGTGAGCGAACCCCCGAGCTCCGCGGCCGCGAGTGCGCTCCCGTGCAGGCCGAAGCCGTGGCCCTCTCTCTTGGTCGTGAACCCGAAGTTGAAGACGCGCGTCAGATCCGCGGCCGGAATGCCCACGCCGCGATCCTCGACGGAGATGGCGATGCGCTCTTCGAGCTTGCGACAGCGCAACACGACGCGCCGATCCGCGGCGCCACGCACCGCGTCGCGCGCGTTGCTGATCAGGTTCATCAGGATCTGCAGGACCTTGTGCCGGTCCAAGAGCAGCGGCGGCAGCTCGTCGCACACGCTGACCAGCTCGGCGTCGCCCTCGCCCACGGAGCCGGCGGCTAGCTTGACGACGTCCTCCAGCAGCTCGCGCGGCTGCACTTCCTCGACGACGCCCGAGCCCTTCGCGTGCGTCTGCTGCATCGCGACCACCGCGTTGATATGGTCGAGGTTCTTGCGCAATACCGCGAGCTCGCTCGCGATCTCCGCGTGCTCGACCTCGAGCGTGCGGGACAGCTGCGCGAGATACTCCGGAATGCGTTTGCCGCGCGCGTCCTCGGTCAAGAAGCGGCCCAGCTCTGGCCGATGCTCCTCGAGCAGCTTCGCCACTTTGCCGACCCCGGCCGCCTTCGAGTGCTGCACGGTCGAGGTGACCATCGTGGCGGACACGTTCACGCTGTTGAGCACGTTGCCGACGTTGTGCAAGATCGAGGTCGCCACGTCGGCCATGCCAGCCTGACGAGACATGTCGATCAGACTGCGCTGCGCCTCACTCAGCTCTTTCAGGCTCCTCTGCAGACGCTCGTTGGCCGCCGCGAGATCCACGGTGCGCTGGGCGACGCGCTGCTCGAGCTCCTCGTAGAGCGTCGCGTTCTCGATGGCGGTCGCGGCCTGGGCAGCGAGAAACTGCAACAGCTCGAGGCGCGCGGGTTCGAAGGCGGCCTGGGCCGCGTTGTTTTCCAGGTAAAGCACGCCTCGCAGCCGGCCGTGGTGGACCATCGCCACGGCCAAGATGGACTTCGGCTGCGCCCCTACGACGTAAGGATCGTTGCCGAAGCGGCGATCGGACACGGCGTGGGCCAAGACGACCGGCTCGCGCGTGCGCGCCACGTACTGGACCACCTGCGTGGCGAGCTCTGAGCTGCTCTCGAGCGACTCATCGAGGCGGAGCCTTACTTGGTCGGGCTCGACCGACACCGCCGCCGCGAGCCGCAGCTGCTGCTCGCTCGGCACGATGAGAAAGCCCCGCTGGGCGCCGGCGCTCTCGACCAAGCTGCGCATCAGCCGCTCGATCAGCTTATCGAGCACGAGCTCGCTGGCGATCGTCTGCGTCATGCGCACGGCGGTCGCGAGATCGAGGCCGCTCATGCTCCCGCTCACGTCCGCCGCCAGCGCAGGCGCACGCAGGGGAAGTGCGCCGGGCGCGCTGAATACATCGGGATGTGACGCGATCAGGCGCTGCGCCGCCGCGAGCGCGCCCCAGCGCGTGTAACCCTGGTGCGCCTCGAGCAGGTAGAGCCGCGCCACGTTCGCACGGCCCTGGTCGAGGTGAAAGAGCGCATAGCGCTCCTGGATCAGCGCCTCGTGTTGCGTGAAGCCGTGCTCGCGCGCGAGCGCCAGCGCGCGGTCGAAGCACGCGAGCGCCTGGCCGCCGTCGCCGCGCAGCGCCGCGCGCTCGGCCGCGATCAGCGCGACCTTGTGGCCGTGGTTGATCGGGGCAGGCGCCGCGAGCGCGCACAAAGCCTGTTCGTCTCGTTCCAGCGCCAGGGCGATCGTTTCGCGCTCGGCAGGCGGCTGAACACGGAGCAACGCCGCGTGCACGAGCGCCCGATAGAACGCGTGCTCCACGGACCACAACATGCTCCGCTGGAAGCCGCAGATGGGATCCGCTTGGTCCGACGCCGCCTGTGCCCCCGCGAGGTCGCCTGCGAAGTAGAGGGCCATCGCCTTCACGATCAGGTGCATACCCAGTAAGGTCGGGTTGGCCTGCATGGCCTCCAGATCGGTCTGCTCCGCAGGGCCCTCGCGATCGAGGCTGGTGGCGCTCCAGCTGCCGCCGCGCAGAGCCTCCACCGCGCGCGTCACTGTGCGCACCAGGCTCGAATTGATGTGATCGCCCGCGTTACGCAGGGGAGCGGCGAAGCCGCGCACCTCGTCGTGCAGCTCCGAGAGGCTGGTGTCAGCGAACAGGCGCATGAAGCAGCGGTGGGTCGCGCAATAGCCGAACGAAAGGTAGTCGCCTACCTCCAGGCTCACGCGTAGGCCGCGCAGGTAGTGCGCGAGGCTCTCGGAGACGTGCTGCTGCCAATGCGCGACGAACGACGCGAATACCAGCTCGCCCGCGCCGGCGCTGCGCCGGTGCGAGGGTCGCTCGCCGAGCGTGACCGCGAGCCGGCCGAAGCGGTACGCGGTCGCGTGATCGCCCGTGATGGCCGCGTAGAGCAGCGCGTAGGACGCGTAGAAGTGCGGGGCGGCCGGGGGATTGCCGGCCGCCAGCGAGAGCGAGACGGCCTTGAGCAAGACCAGCGCGAATAGATCTTGGTTCGTCTGAAAGCAAGCCGGCACCATCGTGGTCAGGATCTGCGCCGTGGCCAGCGCGCGCGGCTCGCTCAGCGTGGGTAGCGCGAGCAGCTATTCGACCTCGCGGCCCGCGAGCGCCCGCTGCACGGCGCCGAATTCCGCGTGCACCGCCGGTCCGAGCGCGCCCGGCTCGAGCGGTAGCTCGGCGCCGAGCAGGCGCGCCGCCTCGACGCTGGCCGCGATCGCTTCGTTCATGCGATTGACTTGCGTCAGCACGTTCGCGCGTAGGCAGAGCGCCGCCGCGCGGTCGAGCTCGCCGCGAGCGCTTTGCTGCGTGCGCTCGAGCAGCGCGAGCGCGAGATCCGGTTGGCCGCTCGCCGCTTCGCACTCGACCTGCGCGTAGTGCGCCGCGTACGCGAGCGGGTAGTCGTCTTCCCAGGCGGCTTCGCCCAGCAAGTCGCGGCAGCGCGTCAGGAACTGGATGGCCGCGGCGTGCGCCGCCGCGTCGCGCGCGCGTACGCCCGCGCGCAGGTTGAGTCGCGCGAGCTCTCTGCGCTCGTCGGCATCCACGATCAGCGCGGCGCCGAGGTTCAGATGATCGACCAGCTCGAACAGCTGCTCATCCGGGACCGAGCCCGCGTTCCTCCGCTGCAGCAGACGCCCGATCTGAAGGTGTGCACCGGCGCGCGCGGCGGGTTCGATCAGCGAGTAAGCCGCCTGCTGGACGCGGTCGTGCAGAAATGCGGAGCCGACGTTGAACGCGGCCTCAGGCCGGGGCTCGCGGGCCAGGTAACGGTAGCGCTCGTCCAAAGGCACGAGCAGACCTTCGTGGAGCGGCTCCCAAAGATCCTCGGCGACTTCGCCCGCGTTCCGCCCGAGCGCCGTGGCCAAGGTGTCGAGGTCGAAGCGATGACCGATGCAGGCCGCGACTTGCAGCACTTCGCGCGCGCGCGGCGCGAGCCGGTGCAGGCGCGTCACCAACAGATCGAGCACGTTGTCCGTGGCGCCGTGCTGTTCGATGCGCGCGCGATCCCAGCGCCAGCCGCGCGCCTGCGCGTCGTACGCGAGCCATCCGTGCTGCGCGAGCGCGGTCAGGAACTGACCCACGAAGAAGGGATTGCCTCCGGTCTT
>CAZYWR010000018.1:0-5106 GCA_964651185.1 uncultured Polyangiales bacterium | reverse complement strand
ACTGCTCGGCGCCCTCGACGTGCCCGTTGCCGCAGCGCGCCTGGCCACCGCAGGCCGGCGAGGCCGTGCACGCGTTCAGACACTGCGTCTTCTGCGAGCCCTGCTTGAACTTACAGTTGTCCTTGCAGGCTTGGCAATCGGTTACGCAGACCTGCTTGCACACGCGCGTGCAGAGATTCTTGTAATAACCGCGCAAGGGCTTGCAGATGTTGTCGCACTTCGAGCAAACCGGCGCATAGAAGAGCTCTTGCTTGACCGCCTCGATGTCCCCGGCTTCGTCGCTGGAAGGAGCGGCTGGAGCTGCCTCGTCCGTCTTCGACGCGGAAGGCCCCACAGAAGAGGGAGCGTCGGCGGCGCAGCCCCCAAGCGAAAACAGCAGCGGAACCATAAGACCCCAGTGGCGGAGCCTGTTCGTCATGTCTCTCATTCGATGTCTCCCGTCTGTTTTTCCTGCTTTGAACGGAACGAACTTGTACGGCGCTTAGGCGAAGCTAAGTTCATAAGGACGCACCGAGCCCGTGCGCCCCTCTGGCGAGAGAAGGGAGCCCTTTCTCGGCAGGCTGATTGTTGCCAGCTCGATTTCGCAGACCTGGGGCGTTCGCGCCGCGAGGCTGTGAACAAATTGCAGCTGCATGTGACGGATAAGACGTTCGCTCGAAACGCCCCGCGAACGAACACGCACTGACGATGTCGGGTCAGTCTGGTGAGCAGACCGATGCGCGGCGGCAGCGCTTCTACCGAGAGCGCGCAGCGAGCTGCAGCGCTGTACGAGGCGAGCGGCCCACCATCTGAACACAACGCAAACGAGGCATCTGCTCTCCACAGATGCCTCGTGGCTCAGCTGCTACGCCGATGTTCGTCGGCGCTGCGTCGCACGCGGCTCAGGGCGTGGTGCACACCGAGCAGGAGACGCGATCGCTGTCGAGCAGGAAGTACGCCCAGCCGGCTGGGAACGACAGGTCGGTGAAGCGCACTTGGACGTCGGCGTTGACCGTGGTGCGGGTCGCCGCCTGCCACTGCGGCACGCACGGAGCATCTGCGGCGGGACCGCTTGCAGCGCACGTGTCGATGCTCGCGGAGCCGCAGTAGCAGCCAGCCGCCTGCTTGCTGTCGCTGTACGCGCAGGCGTTCGCGCGCGCGCAGGTCACGACGTTCGTGCAGTCCTGGATGAACGACGGGTCGGCTGCGTCCGCGCCGAACTCGGCATCGACCGCCTCGAAACAGCCGTGCACGAGGTCGACACCCATGTAGTTGCGGCAGTTGGTGTTGCGGCATTCAGTGCAGGGATCCGTCGCCGTCCCGGAGTCGGCGACGCCGGAGTCGACCTCAGCGGTGCCGGTGTCAGGCGTGCCGGAGTCGACCTCGGCGGTGCCGGTGTCAGGCGTGCCGGAGTCGACTTCGGCAGTGCCGGTGTCAGGCGTGCCGGAGTCGATTTCAGTGGTTCCGCTGTCGACTTCGGTCGTGCCGGAGTCGACTTCGGCGGTGCCGGTGTCAGGCGTGCCGGAGTCGACTTCAGTGGTTCCGCTGTCGACTTCAGTCGTGCCGGAGTCGACTTCGGCAGTACCGCTGTCGGCTTCGGTTGTGCCCGAGTCGACTTCAGCGGTTCCGCTGTCGGCTTCGGTCGTGCCGGAGTCAACTTCGGCAGTACCGCTGTCGGCTTCGGTCGTGCCCGAGTCGACCTCGACCGTGCCACTGTCGACGCCGCTGTCGACGGCGGTTCCGCTGTCGACGCCGCTGTCGGTCGCATGTCCTGCGTCTACCGCGTGGTGCCGATGGTGGAACTCCCACCACCAGAGCCACCAATTAAAGTGAGGGCGCCTGCCAAAGAAGAGCTCGTCTTGGGAGACGCTCGGTTCTTCGGTGCTCGGGTCACCTTGCTTCCCGTCGGTATTCGCGTCGGTGCCTGGGTCAGCGCATGCTGCCACGCCGCTCAACGCGATTGTCACCAACAGTCCTTTTATCGTCGTCGTTCTGTTCATATATGGAGCCTCCCCAACGTGCGGGTGTCTGGCATCGAATCGGGTACTACGGATCAGCACTGGCAACTGCGACCAGAATCCACTCGACCAAACCCAGGACCGGCTGCGGCGAATATCTCGCGTCCGGCCGCGTTCACCTTAGTCCGCATGAATGCCGTTCTGACGGCGTCGGCGAAACAAGTGGATGCATTCACGCGTGCAAGCGGCGAGCGCGTGGGTGCGCGCGTTGGGGGGACGACCCCTAACTCTGAATATCGGCGAGCGCGAACTATGGCGATGGTCCGATGTTTCAGGACCGCTACATATCGCCTGCGCTCCCAGGTTCATCAGAACGACGAGACACCGCTGCCGAGCGGATGCCTCGTCCTTCTCTGGGGTGCGTCGATGGTTCGTCGGAGACGAGTGGCCGGCCGACTACGGCGCCGTCGTGCAGCCCGCCGACGCGCAGGAGACGCGATCGCAGTCGAGCAGGAAGTACGCCCAACCGGCGGGGAACGACAGATCCGTGAAGCGCACTTGGATGTCGGCGTTCACGGTGGTGCGGGTCGCTGCCTGCCACTGCGGCACGCAGGGCGCGTCCGTGGCGGGACCGCTCGCCGCGCAGGTATCGATGCTGGCGGAGCCGCAGTAACAACCAGCGGCCTGCTTGCTGTCGCTGTACGCGCAACCGTTGGCGCGCGCGCAGGTCACCACGTTGGTGCAATCCTGAATGAAGCCGGGATCGGCCGCGTCGGCGCCGAACTCCGGGTCTACCGCCTCGAAACAGCCGTGCACGAGGTCGACGCCCATGTAGTTGCGGCAATTGGTGTTGCGGCATTCTTCGCAGGTGTCGCCGGAGCCCGAGTCGGCAACGCCGGAGTCGACGACGACGGTGCCCGAGTCGGCCACACCAGAGTCGACCTCCGCCCCGCTGTCCAGCACAGCCGTGCCGGAGTCTTCGGCGCTGCCGCTGTCGGCTTCGGCGGATCCTGAGTCGACTTCGCCGGTGCCGCTGTCGGCTTCGGCGGATCCTGAGTCGACTTCGCTGGTGCCGCTGTCCGCTTCGGCGCTGCCTGAATCCACTTCGCTGCTGCCCGAGTCAGCTTCGCTGCCCGAGTCCACCTCTACAGCGCCTGAATCGACACCCGAGTCCACGCCGCTGTCTACGCCCGCGTCTCCGTTCGCGGTGCACGTGACCGCCACATCGGAGCTAGACGGTGGGCAGCCTTCTGGCCCGGCGATCGCGAGCGTGATGCTATGCACGCCGGGGAGATCGCAGGTGAACGTGGTCGTGTCGCCACTTGCGGCCGAAAACGTGCCCGCGCCGCTCGGCGACACGCTCCACGCAAACGTAGCATTCGAGGTCGTCGCGTAACCCGTCAGGGAGATCGTGCTGCCTACCAACGCCTCGAGCGGTACTACCGTGCGTCCGTCGAGCGCAGGACAAACGGCGCCGGCCACCGTGACGACATCGACGCCGACCTTGAGGTCGCCCGCATCGCTGCCCACGATCACAACACCGCCGCCGCAGCGCAACGTGAGCATCACAGAGGTCGTCTGGCCCGCCACGATGCTGAACGACACAGGCTGCGCCGAGCAGCTCGCGCCGTCGACCGTCGTCGCGCTCAGTGAGATGCTGTAATCGCTGCCGGCCGGGATGTGTCCGAGCTGGAAGCTCACCGTGGTGCTGTTGTCCACCGGCACCGCGCCGGTCTTGTCGTAGCCGTTCGGGTTTTTGATCTCGTAGTTGACGGAGCGGATCTCAGTTCCGTCTGGCAGACGCAGAAGACCGGCGATCTGTCCGAGCGACCCCTGCTGGCTCGGCAAGCCCGCGCCGCCTCCCGCGCTGCACGCGTCCAACGCGGGCAGCGTCAACGCGAGCGCCATCAAAGCAATCTTAGGAAACCTCATTCGAATCCTCCCGCCGCGTCCACGCATCGCGGCTGCGGGACTTGTAGTCGCGAGCGGTGACGGTTCCATGGCGAGCCCGAAACATGCCGCCTACCCGAACCATGTCGCCTGCCTGGTCACGCTCGCGTCACGCAGTATCAGGTCGCGCGGTTGATGACGTTTGTAGAACGATCGCGCAGCAGAAGGATGGAGCATGAATGTCGCCCGATGTCGACGACGAGTGGGTCGACTCAAGCGCGCGAACCTAACGCAAGCGAGTAGGGAGGACGCGAGCGTGCCGGAGCAGTCGCGCGAGATCGCTGGATCGACTTGACACTGCGACGAATGCGGCCATCGGAGTGGCGTTCGGCGCCCCCGCAATAGTTGCCAGCCAGACGCCGCATCGTAACAGGTTGTTAGTAAGAGCCAACTCCATTGCCCCGCCGTCAGGCGGTGGTGGGAGGAGACTTGAGATGAACAAAAGACTGGCTGTAACGGCGTCCGCGCTCACGCTGGGGCTGAGCGTGGGTGACGCGCAGGCGCAGCTCCAGATGCAGGGCTCGGATACGATGCGCGAGATCACCCAAGATCTCATCACGGCATGTGGCGTCGGCGCGGCGATCAACTACGTGGGTGGTGGTTCGGGCACCGCGGGCAACGCGATGATCGCCGGCACCCAGCAGGTGGGGCCGATGTCGCGCTTCCTGAACGCGACCGAGTGTAATGGCGTGGGCGGTGCGACCCCGAACTCGGGCCAGGGCATCGCGATCGGCCTCGATGGCGTGGGCGTCTGGTCTGACACGACCGAGGGGTCGACCTGCTCGGGCCTGCGTTACTCGGGCACGATGGCCGTGCAAGACCTGAACGACAAGGCTGTGCTCGGCTATGGCAACGGCGTGACCGGTCCGGATGACGGCACGGGCGTGGCCGTTCCCGCGACGTACACGTTTACTAGCTGGGCAGACGTTCTGCGCATCATCTACACGGGCCAGCACGATCACATCGCCGACGCCACCGCGCCGTGCACGCCCACGCAGCCCTCTGCTTCCCCGATCGCCAACAAGCGCTGCAACAGCGACATCCGTCGTACGCTCGTCGAGAACTGGGCGAACATGTTCGACAACGGGAGCGCCGGCGGCGCGGGCGGATGCGCCGATGGGCACTGCACCTCGCTGAAGCACGCGTTTCGTCGCGACGACTTCTCGGGCACGACTGACGCCTTCCTGAGTCTCATCGGGGCGCCGAGCGTGACGCTGAC
>CAZYWR010000017.1:0-4172 GCA_964651185.1 uncultured Polyangiales bacterium | reverse complement strand
AAGCCGAGCGCTCGTTCTTGGCGCGGCTCGAGGGCGGCTGCCAGCTGCCGATCGCGGGCCACGCGCAGCTCTCGCATCAGGGCTCGCGCCTGCGCATGGACGCGCTGGTGGGCTCGCCCGACGGCTCGAACGTGGTCAGCGCGGGCAGCGACGAGTACCTCGATGACCAGAGCCCCGACGGCAAACTGCGCTTTGCGGCGCGCCTCGGCCGCGAGCTCGCGGAGCGTATGATCGAGCGCGGCGCGGGCGAGATGATCGACGCGGCGCGCGAGCTCGCCCGCGAGCGCGGCTGGAAGGGCTGAGGCGCGCCGAAGCTGGCGCGCTCGGGCGAAAGGATTACGCTCTCGCGATCGATGAGCCTGTCCGAAGTCCTCGCCAAGCATCGTGTCGTGGTTTGCGTCGGCAGCGGGGGCGTGGGCAAAACGACCACTTCGGCGGCGCTCGCGCTCGAGGGGTCGCTGTCCGGGCGGCGCGTGCTGTGCCTGACCATCGATCCCGCCAAGCGACTCGCCAACAGTCTCGGCCTGACGGCCATGACGACCGAAGAGCAACTGGTGGCACCCGAGCTGTTCGCGCAGGCCGGCCTGCCGGCGCGCGGCAGCTTGAGCGCGATGATGCTCGACACCAAACGCACCTTTGACGAGCTCGTGCAGAAGTACGCCTCGAGCCCGGCGCGCGCGAAGCGCATCTTCGAAAACCGTCTGTATCAGTACATGTCGACGTCGCTGGCCGGCACGCAGGAGTACATGGCGATGGAGAAGCTCCACGCCGTCCGCCAGAGCGACCACTACGACCTGATCGTGCTCGACACCCCGCCCACCACGAACGCGCTCGATTTCCTCGACGCGCCGGAGCGCCTGGTGCAGGCCATCGATTCGCCCGCGATGCGCTGGTTCATCCAGGCGTTTTCGGGCGCGGGCCGGCTCGGGTTCGGGCTGCTCGGACGCGGCGCACAGATGGTGCTCAAAGGACTCGCCAAGATCACGGGCGGCGAGTTCCTGCGCACGGTGGCCGAGTTCATCGGCGACATCAACGATCTGTTCGGCGGGTTCACGGAGCGCGCGCGCGAGGTCTCGCAGGCGCTGCGCGCGCCGGACGTGGCCTTTCTGCTGATCACGAGCCCCGACCCGCTGGCCGTGCGCGAGGCCATGTTCTTCGCGGCCAAGCTGCGCGAAGCCGGGCTCACGCAGCAGGGCACGGTGATCAACCGCGTGACGCCGCTCTTGCCCGAGCCGCACGGCTCGCCGCGGGAGATCGAGCAGGCGCTCGCGGCCAAGCTGGGCGAGGGCCGCGACGTCGCGCGCCTGCGCGAGAAGCTCGAGCGCGCGCTCGACGACGATCGCCTGCGCGCCGTCAGCGATCGCGGCGAGGTCGAGCGGCTCAAGACGCTCACTGGCCAGCGCGGGTTGTACGTCGAGGTGCCCGCGTTCGACGAGGATGTCCACGACCTGCGCGCGCTCGCGCGCGTCGCGCGCTATCTCGTGGCGTGACGGCGCGCGCCCGCCCCCGCGTGCGTGTCCCATCGCTCAAGCTTCGGGCCCGACAGCGAACCGGGCAGGCTTGGCGGACGGGACGGGTTATACCTGCGACATGAGCGAATTCGTCACTCTCGTTCTGGCCGCGGGCCAGGGGACGCGCATGAAAGGCGCGCGCGCCAAGGTGCTGCACGACGTGGCAGGCATTCCGATGTACGCGCACGTCGTCGGAGCTGCACTGGGCGCGGGGGCGCGCGAGGTGATCGTGGTGGTGGGCCATGAGCGCGAGGCCGTGCAGCGCGACCTCTCGGCGCGCTTTGCGATGCGCGTCACCAGCGCGGTGCAGGAGCGCCAGCTCGGCACGGGCGACGCCGTGCGGGCGGGCATGGCGGGCCTCGGCGCCTTCGATGGCTATGTCGTGGTGCTCTACGGCGACACCCCGCTCGTCTCCGCCGCGCTCGTGACGGAGCTGATGGCGACGGCGGCCGAGCACCGCAGCGCGGCCGCGCTGCTGACCAGCGTCGTCGATGACCCCACGGGCTACGGCCGCATCGTGCGCGGCGCGGATGGACAGGTCCTGCGCATTCGCGAGCACAAGGACGCGAGCGCGAGCGAGCGCGCCATCTGCGAGGTGAATCCCGGCATCTACGCGTTCCAGGCGCCTTTTTTGCGCCAAGCGTTGGCGACGTTATCGACGGACAACGCGCAAGGGGAGCTCTACCTGACGGACGTGGTCGAACAGGCAGCGCGCGCTGGCGGCGTCGCGAGCTTGCGCTGGCGCTGGGAAGACGTGCAGGGCGTGAACGATCGCGCGCAGCTCGCGGCGGCCGAGGGACTCATGCGCCGGCGCATCGCCGAGCGCTTCGCGCGGAGCGGAGTGACCGTGCGCGACCTCGCCACCGCCTTCATCGATGCCTCCGTGCAGGTCGAGCCCGAGGCCGTGCTGGAAGCCAACGTGCACCTGCGCGGCCGCACGGTGATCGCCGCGGGCGCACACGTCGACACCGGCTCCGTGCTCACGGACGTGCGGGTCGGGCGCGGCGCCTATCTCAAGCCCTACACCGTCGCGAGCGCGAGCGAGATCGGCGAAGACGCGGAGACCGGGCCGTTCGCACACTTGCGCCCGCAGAGCGTGATGGAGCCGGCGTCGAAGGTCGGTAACTTCGTCGAGATGAAGAAGACCCGGCTCGGGCGCGGCAGCAAGGCGAGCCACCTCTCTTACCTCGGCGATGGTCAGATCGGCAGCGACGTGAACATCGGCGCAGGCACGATCTTCTGCAACTACGACGGAGTCAATAAGCACACCACGACCATCGAAGACGGCGCCTTCATCGGCAGCGACTCGCAGCTGATCGCGCCGGTGCGCATCGGTCGGGGCGCGTACGTGGGCACCGGCAGCACCATCCAAAAGGACGTGCCCGACGGCGCGCTCGCGCTCAGCCGCGTGCGCCAGGTCAACAAGGAGGGTTACGTCGCGCGGCTCAAGGCGCGCTTTCAGGCGCTCAAGGATTCGCGTCCGAAGTGACGCACAGCGCCGCCAAGTGCGTGCTGGCGCTGCCCGTCAAACCGCAAAGCAACCCGTCCTGCACGCCGATCGCGACGTAGTGGAGGCCCGGCTCGCGCGGCGCGTTGAGGGTGAAGTCGAAGCTCTGCGACGGGGTGAGCGGCGCGCAGAGCCCCGCCTGACACTGCGGCATCGCGGACTCGAGGCCGACGTAGACCTGCTTCGGCGCGGGCAGCACGCCGCAGTTGCCGAAATCGACGTCGAACTGGACGCGCACGGAGGCGCCGGGCGCGACGCTCGCGCTCGTCCCGGACTGACCGTCGACGCGCACGCCGCTCACCTTCGCGCCGCTCACCGTAAGCTCATCGGCGGGCGTATCGCCGTCACAGCTCGCTGTCTGACAATCGTCGCCGGTGCAGCCTGCGTCTTCGCTCGCGCCCGCGTCCTCCTCGTCATCGCCCGCTTCCTCGGCGCCGGCGTCTTTCGCTGCATCGCGACCTGCGTCCTGCCCCGCGTCGCGGCGACCGGCATCGTGGCCCGCGTCTTCGGCCTGCGTATCGTCGTCATCGTCGTCGTCCGGCGACGTGCCGTCGTGCTGGCTGGCAGCGACATCGGCGTCGTCCGCGCCGCTCGAGGTCCCTTCGGGCAAGCTCGGTCGCGCGCAGCCCAGGTCGAGCAGCACACCGCACACCAGCCCGAGACCCGCACGGAAGCGCATTGCACGGATTATAGGCAACGGACGCCTCGCGCGGCAGGTGCGCAGGCGGGAAAGGTGCGATTTACCGCGAAAACGCGCACGTGTTTTCCTGCTGCAGTGCGCCGTCGCAAGCGTGCTCACGCGTCCGAGCACAGCGCCGGGGGCAACGGGCGAATCAGCCTGGCGAAAGGTCGCTCGAGCTCCTCAAGCACAGGACGCGCTCGGCCACTTTCACCAGCGTTTGCGCGCACGGCTCGCAGTTCCCACCACAGCAGCTCGGCCATTGCGCGCGTGGCATCCGGAGCAGCGGCCGCACCATGTCGCGGTAATACGCTTGCAGACCGATCTCCTCACCGGCCTGCGCCAGCGCCTCATCGAGCTCCATGGCTGCTTCGTAAGGTGCCCGCACGCGTGCGGCAAGCGGCGCGCTTACCCGCCGCGAGGGCCGCGCTATCCTCGGGCGGTGAGCGCCCTGTCCTTGCAGCCTCCAAGCGAC
>CAZYWR010000016.1:0-2915 GCA_964651185.1 uncultured Polyangiales bacterium | reverse complement strand
TCTGCCCCCTGCGTGGAAGAGTCACGCGCTTCGACGATACGGATGACGGTGTTGGCGATCGGCCGCCCGATCGTGATGGGCTCGCCCGCACGGACGCGCGCCGTCGTCGACCAGATCGTCGTCTCGGTCGGGCCGTACATGTTCACGATCTCGCCGCCGATGCATGACGCGAGCTCGTCCGCGAGCTCGCGCGGCAGCGCTTCGCCGCCGAGCAGAAGCTTCTTCACGCCAGACAGTCCTGCGCGCGCTTCGGGGTCGCTCAGCAACATGCGCGCCATGGACGGCGTGCACTGCAGGTGCGTCACGCCGCGCCGCGCGAGCTGTGCGCCGACGCTGAACGACTCGCCCATGACCGCGACCGCCGCCTGGCGCGCGGGGTTGCTCAGCTGTCGCAACCGATCGAGCTCGTGCAGGCTGGCGAGCACCACGTCGGTGTCGATGCCGAAGTCGATGAGGCAGGCGACCTCGTTCGCACCGATGCCCTTGAGCTGCTCAATCAGCTCGAGCGCGTGCTCGGGCGCGCCGAACAGCCCCGCCGTATCGAAGTAACGATCGAAGGCATGATCGAGCAACGCCTCCATATCTTCGGGCGTGAAGCGCGAGGCGTCGAAGGTCGGATCTTGGGCTGCGGCGCGCGACGGCTGGCGGAAGGCGGGAAACATCCAAGGCGCGACCTTGACCAGATCGAAGGAGCTCGCCAAGTAGCGCCCGAAGGGGCGCCGTGCGAGTTCGCGCGCGCGCTCCGTGTCCTCGCACACGAAGGTGTGCAGCATGACCGAGACGACGCCGTCGCCCGGCTGGCCGTGCTCGCGGCGCGCCTCGCGGTAGGCCGCGAGCTTGGTGCGCAGGTCGGCGAGATCTTGGCCGAGCATGTTGGTCAGCACGTTGAAGCCGTAGCGACCGGCGAGCTGGAAGGTCTCGATGTTGCCGGCCGACGCCACCCAGATCGGCGGGTTCGGGTTGAGCGGCCGCGGCAGTACGCTCACCTCGATAGGCTGGCCGGCGCCGTTTCGGGCGGCCACCTTCTCGCCCCGCCAGAGCTTGCGCACGGCCTCGATGCTCTCGAGCATCACCTCGCGCCGGCGCGCGTAGTTTTCGGGGATGAAGGCGAAGTCGTTGACATGCCAACCCGACGCAAACGACAGGCCCACGCGCCCGCCCGAGAGTTGATCGATCACGGCCCAGTCTTCGGCCACGCGCAGCGGGTTGTGGAGCGGCAGCACGACGCTGCCCGCGCGCAACTGCACGCGCTCGGTGATGGTCGCGAGGGCGGCAGTCGTTACCGCCGGGTTCGGATAGAGACCCCCGAACTCGTGGAAGTGCCGCTCCGGCGTCCAGACCGCGTCGAACCCGTGCGCGTCCGCGAAGCGCGCGCCGTCGAGGAGCAGCCGATAGGCCCCTCGCTGCGGGTCGGAGCTGCCGCCTGCGCCCGTCTCGGCCGCAAAGTAGAAGAGCCCAAATCCCATCGGCGTGCTCGACGGCGTCACGGCCGGACGCAGCGCCTTCGCGAGCGATGCGCGGTCGAGCTCCTCTTGGATCACCGCTTCGAAACCGCGCGCCAAGGTCCAACACAGCTCGAGCACCGAGATGTCGAAGGAGATGCTGGTGACCGCCAACCAAACGCCCGGCGCGGGCGCACCGACGCCGCGTGATGGCTCCGGCTCGGGGCTGAGCACGCGGTCCATCCCGGTGAAGAAGTTGGAGACGTTCCGGTGCATCACCATCACGCCTTTGGGGCGGCCGGTGGAGCCGGAGGTGAAGATCACGTAAGCGAGATGATCAGGACACACCCCCGAGCTCGGCGCCGTGTCCGCGAGCCTCGCGTCGCTCGCCAGCTCCTCCACGAACAGCAGCTCGGCCGTGCTCTCGGACAAGCCCGGGGCCAGCGCACGCTGCGTCAGCACCACCTTGGCCGCAGCATCTTCGAGCATGAGCGCGAGCCGATCGCGCGGGTACACCGGATCCAGCGGCACGTAGGCGCCGCCGGCTTTGAGGATGCCCAGAAGTCCGACCATCATCTCGAGCGAGCGCTCGACGCACAAACCGACCAAGACGTCGGGCCCCACGCCCCCCGCGCGGAGCGCCTGGGCGACCCGATTCGCGCGCCGCTCGAGCTCGCGATAACTCAAGGTTCGATCGCGAAACACGAGCGCAGTGCGCTCGGGCGTGCGTGCGGCCTGCGCCGCGAACAGCTCGTGCACGCAACGCTCCGCCTCGTACGGCGCGGCCGTGTCCTGCCAGGCTTCGACGAGCAGCGCGCGCTCGGCCGGCGGCAAGAGGGGCAGCTCGCCAACCGAGAGCCCATCGTTCGCGAGCGCCGCCGCGAGCAGCACATCGAAGCGCGCCGCCAACCGCGCGGCGGCCGGCTCTGGCAGGGCGAGCTCGTCGTACAACCAGGTATAAGTCGCTCCACTCGCGGGCACGACCAAGCTCAAGTGCGCCCCTTCGGGCAGCTCTGCGCTGGTCGCCCGCGAAGCCCCCGCCTGCACGACGAGCGGCAGCGCGAGCTCGCCGCGCGGGCGCTCGCGCAGCGCGCGGTAACGGAGCACGGCGTCGCGCGCGTAGGTCTGGCGGCGCGCCTGCTCGCGCAGCTCGGCGCGAACCTGTGCGCGCAGGGCCGTGAACGTCTCGGCGGCCTCGCCGCGGATCGGCAGCGGCGTGACCCGCGCGTAGAGCTCGCCGAGCGGCGACGGGAGCTCGGCCGCCGCGCGCTCGAGGCCCAAGTCGAAGGAGCCCCCCTCGCCGATCCGCGTCACGTAGGCGGCGAGCGCTGTGATGAGCACCGCCGTGCGCTCGTCGAGTGACGCCTCGCTCAGCGACGACGGCAAGCTGCGCTGCAGCGCGCGCGGGCGCTTGGGCCCTGCGTGCGGGTTCAGCTCGGGAATGCGCGGCGCGTGCAAGGCCGAGAGCCGCTG
>CAZYWR010000015.1:0-4504 GCA_964651185.1 uncultured Polyangiales bacterium | reverse complement strand
GCTTACGTGATCTACACGTCGGGCTCGACCGGACCGCCAAAGGGTGTAGTGGTAGAGCACCGTCAGGTGCTGCGCCTGTTCACTGCGACCGAACCGCAATTCCAGTTTGCGCCGAGCGACGTGTGGACGATGTTTCACTCGTTCGGCTTCGACTTCTCCGTCTGGGAGATCTGGGGCGCGCTGCTGTACGGCGGGAAGGTGGGGGTGGTGCCTTATGGCGTCTCCCGGTCTCCGCATGCGTTCCTCCTGCTCTTGATGGATGAGCGGGTGACGGTGCTCAGCCAGACGCCCTCGGCGTTTCAGCAGCTCGCGCGCGCGGATGAGAGCACGGGAAAGCGCGTGGACCTCGCGCTCCGCGCCGTCGTGTTCGGCGGCGAGGCGCTCGATCCGCAGCTGCTCAAGGGCTGGATCGCCCGGCGCGGCGACGAGGCGCCGATGCTCGTGAACATGTACGGCATTACGGAGACCACCGTCCACGTGACGTACCGCCGCATCGGCCGGGCGGACACCGGCGTGTCTGGTCGCAGTCCGATCGGCGTGCCGATCTCCGATCTGAGGGTCTACTTGCTCGATCCGGCCGGCCGGCAGGTCGCGGACGGCGAGCTCGGCGAGATCTACGTGGGCGGCGCAGGCGTGGCGCGCGGCTACTTACACCGGCCCGAGCTCAACGCCGAGCGCTTTCTCGCCGACCCGTTCGCCGGCGGCGGCGCGCGCATGTATCGCTCGGGCGATCTCGGGCGGCGCCTGGCGAACGGCGAGCTCGAATACGCCGGACGCGCCGATGCGCAGGTCAAAATTCGCGGATTCCGCATCGAGCCCGGCGAGGTAGAGAGCTGCCTGCGCCGCTCGTCGCGCGTGGCCGACGTCGCGGTGGTCGCGCGCGACTACGGCCAGGGCGACAAGCGGCTCGTGGCGTACGTGGTACCGACCCCGCACCGCGGCGGCGACGACGAGCTCAAAGATGCGCTGCGCAAGCTCGCCGCGGAGCAGCTGCCAGCTCACATGCGCCCGTCCGTCTATGTGCTGCTCGAGGCGCTTCCGCTCAATCACCATGGCAAGCTGAACCGAGCCGCCCTCCCTGCGCCGGCCGCGGACCGCGCGCGCGCATCCGCTGGCGATGGCCCGCAGGCCTCCTCGCTCGAACAGCGGTTGCGCCGTATCTGGTGCGACGCGCTCGGCGTGAACAGCCTACACGGGAACGAAGATTTCTTCGAGCTCGGGGGTACGTCACTGACCGCGATCAAGGTCTTACTCTCGGTTCGCGAGCAGCTCGGCGTCGCGCTCGACATGTCCGTGTGGGCCGAGGACGCGACCATCGCCGGCTTTACGCGCGCCCTGCGCGACGCGAACGTGACCGCGCAGAACCTCGCTGCGGCCGATTGAGCAGACCTGAAGGCGAACAAGGAGAGACATTCATCATGATGCAAGCAAGTGAAGTTCAGACGGTCAAGACCTTCGATCTTTCCGACGAAGAGCTCGCCCGATTCCATCGCGAGGGCTACATCGGGCCCTTCACGCTCTGGAGCCCCGAGGAGATGGACTTACGCTGGTCCAAGGTGCGCCGCCAGCTGTTCGACCGCAGCCACGCCGCGTACCCGATCGACTCGGCGATCTCCCAAGGAAACAACATCGCCAACTACGACCGGCACCTCGATCTGCCTTACCTAGGCGAGCACATATGCCGGCCGGAGATCACCCACCGCGTGCGCAGCATTCTCGGTCCGGACGTGTTGTGCTGGCGTAGCGAGTTCTTTCCCAAGTACCCCGGCGACGAGGGCACCGACTGGCACCAAGCCGACACCTTTGCCAACGCCTCGGGCAGACCGCAGATCATTTGGCCGGAGGACTCCGAATTCGGCGGCACGATCACCGTCTGGTCCGCGTTCACCCAAGCGACCGAGAAGACTGCTTGCCTACGCTTCATCCCTGGCACGCACAAGAACCGCTACTACGACGAGACCAAGGGCATGAAGTACAACCCGGATCGCAACAAGAACGTCGAGAAAGACGGCGTGCGCCGCGGCTTTTTCGGCTACGACTACCGCGAGCTGCAGATCGATCCGAACTGGCGACCGGACGAGAGCCAGGCGATCTCGTTGGAGATGAACGCGGGGCAGTTCATCATCTTCTGGTCGACCCTGATGCACGCGTCGTGCCCGCACGCTGGCGAGACGGACCAGATGCGCGTGGGTTTTGCCGCGCGTTACGTGCCGACCCGGGTGCGCATCTACCCGGACACAGAATGGGTCGAGGAGTACGGCGGCACCATTCCGCTCGACAACTACGGGGCCGTGCTCGTCACCGGTCGCGACGAGTACCGTCACAACCGCGTCCGCGACGCGAGCCTGCGCGGCGAGCGCTTCTTTCACAGCCCCTGAGCCGGCGCCCGCGTCAGCCAGCGAAACGAAATGGAGGATCGCATGGACGTCGTGAATTTGCGCTCTTGCTTCGAGCGCTTTGCGGATCACTGGAGCCCGAAGATCGTCGGTGATCTCAACGGTCAGCACGTCAAGCTGGCCAAGCTCAAAGGGGAGTTCGTGTGGCACGAGCACAGCGCGGAAGACGAGCTCTTTCTCGTGCTGCGCGGTGTGCTGCGCATCCACTTAGAAGAGCGCACCGTGACGTTGCGCGAGGGCGAATTCACGATCGTTCCGAGGGGGGTGCGCCATCTGCCCGTGGCGGAAGAAGAGGTGTGGGTGCTCTTGTTCGAGCCGAAGGGCACCGTCAACACCGGCACCGAGCAGGACGCGAAGGCGACGGCGGGGGTATGGCTATGAGCTGCCCGATCGGGTTTTCTGTCACGGACGCGCGAGCACGCTCCGCGCGCTGCGAGGACGGCACGGAGCTCCACTACTGGGTCGCCGGACGCGGCGATCGCACGCTCGTGTGCGTCAACGCGCACGGCCAGGACCTCTTGATGTTCGCCGAGCTCAGCGAGCTGCTCGCGCCCCGCTTTCGCGTGATCGCGTGGAAACCGCGCGGTACCTTCGAGGTGGCCGGTCCAGAGCTTACCCTGTTCGATCAAGTGCACGATCTGCGGCGCGTGCTGGCCAGCGAGCAGGTGTCGGAGTGCGCCATCGTCACCTGGTGCGCGGGCGCCAAAGTGGCGATGGAGTATGCACGCCGGAGTCCGGGGGTGCGCGGGCTCGTCCTGACGAACGGCACGTTCACGCGCATTCCTGGACTCGAGGCGCACGAGACGCAGTTCGAGCAGACACTCTGGGAACTGTGTCGCGCCGTGGTGCAGACGCCGGCGCTCGCGACGATGATGCAGAGCGCGATGCGCACGCTCCTCGGGGGGCACGCGGCCGCCGGCGCGCCTACGCGGGGGGGATCGGCGGGCACCGCTGACGCGGCGTTGCAGGCGCTAATTGCAGAGCCGTTTCAGACTCCCGAAAGCACCCTTCGCTACGCGCGGCAAGTCGTGAACTATCTGTCTCACGACATCACGCCGGCGCTCGCGGAGCTCGAGATGCCCGTGCTCGTGCTGTCAGGCGAGCAAGACCGCGTGTCCTCGCCGGTGATGGCGCGCGCGGTCGCAGCGCGCATGCCGCGCGCCCGGTTCGCGCAGATCCCGTCCGGAACGCACTACTGCTTGTACGAGAGGCGCGAAGATTCGGCGCGCGCCATCGAGGATTTTCTGGACAGTGCCTTGGGCCAGCGCGTCGAGGACCCGCGCTTCGGCCGCACGGAGGTGGCGCCATGACCGTCGCTCAGGATTGTAGCCGCCGCCCGCGTACCGAGCTCGGCGGAGTGCGCACGCTCGCAGCGCTGCTCGCCGCGCGCGCGAGCGCGTATCCAGATCGCCGCTACACGTTCCTGCGCGGCAGCGCGGAGGAGACGATGAGCTACGCGGAGCTCGACGCCTGGGCACGCGCCATCGCACGCGAGCTACGGCTCTGCGCGGCGCCCGGCGAGCGCGTGTTGATCCTCGTGGAGCCGGGGCTCTCGTACGTCGCCAGCCTGTTCGGCGCGCTGTATGCGGGCATGATCGCGGTGCCGTGCTATCCGCCGGACGCTCGCCGGCTGGAGCGCACGCTCGCGCGCGTGGTCGCGATCGCAAAGAGCGCACGGCCCGCGCTGTCGCTCGTCGACGAGCGCTTCACCGCTCAGGTCGCGGACGCGCTCGGGCAGGCGCTGCCCAGCGTCGCGCTCGAGGTGCTGAGCGTGTCGCCGAGACCTACGCCGGACGCGCCGCACGGGTCCATACACGATGCGTCCTCCCATGAGGCCGCCGTGCTGCAATATACCTCGGGCTCCACCGGCACCCCCAAAGGCGTGATCCTTACGCACGAGTGCCTACTGCAGAACCTGACGTCCATCCGCGACGCGCTCGGGTACAGTGCAGAATCCGTCAGCGTAAGCTGGCTCCCACCTTACCATGACATGGGCCTGATCGCCGGCATTCTGGAGCCGCTTTTCTCTGGCTGCGCGGCGGTGCTGATGTCGCCGGCGACGTTCGCACTCGAACCGCTGCGCTGGCTTTCCGCCATCTCGCGTTTCG
>CAZYWR010000014.1:0-4467 GCA_964651185.1 uncultured Polyangiales bacterium | reverse complement strand
CGGGTGTGCGGCTCGGCGCTCGGCGCGATCAGCAGCACGAAGCTCGCGGTGTGCACGCGTCGACCCCGGTCCCGGAGACGGCGGAACTCGAACCGCTTGCGCAAGCGGTCGCTCGGCGTAAAGCGCAGCGCGCGCGTGCCGGCGCAGCCCGACGCTTCCGAGCCCACGGGCGATCTGCTTACTTCTTGTAGACGCTGACACCCAGGCGTGCGCGCCCCTTGCGGCGACGGTTGTTGATCACCCGCCGGCCGTTGGCGGTCTTCATGCGGGCGCGAAAGCCGTGCGTCCTGAGGCGGCTCTTGCGGTGCGGCTGGTACGTGCGCTTCACGGGAATTCTCCAACGGATGACGGCGGGCGTCGAAGGGCCCACTACGGCGCGCGGGCAAAACCTCGATACGCGCAGCGCCGCGCGCGGGCAAAACCGACCGCGCGTTCTTGCGCGCGAACAAAACGAGGGCGGACATGCTGCCTGTCCTCGCTCTGGCCAGCCCGAGACCGCTCGGGTCGCGGGCTGAAGAAGTGTTTCCCCGACGCATGCCCGGGGGCTCGAGTCGGGGGCCGGACCTGTGCATGGGACCTTTCGGGTGTCAAGCGGCGCCGACGGGAGGCCACGTCCGGGCGCAGTACGAACTTGCACTAGGTGGGAGTCGCGGGCGGGCCACGGTACAGACCAGCGTCCAAACAGCTGAAGTAGCCATCCGCGGCGATGATGACGTGGTCGAGCAAGAAAATGCCGAGCAGCTCGCCAGCCTGCGCGAGGCGCTCGGTGAAGGCAAGGTCTTCGGGACTCGGCTCGGGGGACCCCGAAGGGTGATTGTGGATGACGATCAGCGCCGACGCACCCTCACGGATCAAGGGACGGAAAACGTCGCCCATGGACACCGGACAGGCGTTTACACCGCCGCGCGCGAGCTGTACCCGGGCGAGCACGCGTTGGCGCGCGTCGAGTGCTATGGCCCACAGCTCCTCGTGTTCGCGCTGCCCGAGCAGGGGCCCGAAGCTGCAGTATACGTCCTCGCTGCTGGCGATACGCACGCCGCGCTCGAGCGGTCGCGTGAGCGCACGCCGGCCGAGCTCGATACCAGCGGCGATGCGCGCCGATTTGCCGGCGCCGACACCTCTGACGGCGGCCAGCTGGCGTACGTTCGCGCGTGCAATGTGGTGCAGGCCGCCGAACTGAAGCAGCAGGCGTTCCGCCAGGAGCGGTACGGGCTCGTCCGTTGTGCCTGTTCCGAGCACGACGGCGATCAGCTCGGCGTCGCTGAGTGCGTCCACGCCACGCTCCGAAAGCTTTTCGCGAGGACCGGCCGGAAGGAGGGAGGGGAGCTGCATGCAGCGGCTCTGTCTGCGAGCCCCGCTCCGCCGCACGAATCACGCCTTTCCGGGAGTTAGTCATTGGCCCGTGGCGTTTTTGTGGTGTCCCACCGGCGACCGCCGAGGTGTCCGCCGCTGTTGGGAACGGGAGCACGTGTGGGCCGGACGCGCGGGATGTCTCGCCCCGAGCCTTGCTTGCCCTCGTGAGCCACCCCGTATAATTTCTTTCGGGCATGGGCGCGACATGGACACGAGCGCTGCTGTTCACGTGCGCCGGCGCAATCGGTTGCTCGAGCAGCGGGGGAGAAGATGCAGGCCTCGATCTCGGGCCCGGTTCTGGCTCCCTGGCTTTGCTGCGCCTCGAGCGTCTCCCCATGACCGACAGCGCGCCCGCGCGGCTCGTCGCGGGCGCCAAAGTCGCACGTTACTCCGGGCTCGATGGCAGCTCCGTGCTCAAGTTGCTCGGGGCCGACATGCGCGACGGGGAGGGCTGCAGCTCCACAGGCCGTCTCGACGGCCTCGCGATCGCCCCCGAAGCGCGCGTCGAGCTGCTTTCGGTGGGCCCGCTGGCGTTGCGTGTCGGCGATGTCACGCATGCACTCTCTCCGCAGCTCTTTCCCGATCTGGCGACCACCGCCTCGGGCTGGTTTTACGCCGGGGATACGGAGCTGCCGGCACGGGCTGAAGGCGACGAATACGCGCTCGCCGCGCGAGGCGAGCGCGGCGTTGGCCGCTTCGAGCTCGCGGTCGGGGCGCCCGGCGAGGTGCAGGGGCTCGAGCTCGGTGGCGTCAAGATCGACGGCGCCGCGTCGCTCACGCGAGCGCGCGACGTGAACTTGACCTGGGAGCCCGAGGACCTGAACGACCGCGTCGAGATCGAGATCTACGCCGGCGGGGAGGTGCTTTCGTGTTCGGCGCGCGACGACGGCCAGTTCGTGCTGCCGCACGCCAAGCTGGCGAGCCTCGAGCAGGACGCGCAGGCGCAGCTCATCTTACGGCGCGTGCGCGTAATCTCGACGGAGATGCAGGGTATCGAGACCGCCTATGTTCGCATCGCGACGAGCCGCACTCTCCCCGTGCACGTCGAGTGAGCCGGCGCAGCGGGTCGATAGCCCGCTGTGCTCCCGCTTGAACTCGCTCACTTCTTGAACAGGCGCGACAGCACCCCGCCGTGACTGGCCGGAGGCGGCTTCGATTCGCGCCGCATGGTGGCGAGCCGCACCTCGCGTGCCGCGTCGACGTTATGGGGATTGATCTCGGCGGCAGCACGGAAGTGGCGCACCGCTTCGCCGTCGCGCTTGAGCCGCTTCAACACCACGCCCTTGTAGTAGTGCGCGCGCTCGTGGCGCGGGTTCTCCTTGAGCGCGCGATCGAGCGAGCGCAGCATCTCATCGAGCGGCGCCGGTGTCCCGGGGTTCGTGAGGTGCAGAATCCAGGCGTAGAGCGCGTGGTAGTCCGCCTCGTCCGGACTTTTGCCGAGCGCGCTGCGCAAGAGCTGCATGGCCTGCGCGTATTCGCGCCGGCGCACCAGCACCTCGGCCTTTTGATACTCGAGCGCCGACTCGAGGACGTTGCGCATGCGGCGCTCGGCCGCACGCGTACCGCCCCCGCCCGCCACGGCCTGGTCGTATGCTGCGCGCAGCGCGGCGTCGCCGAGCGTCTCGTGGGCTTCGGTCACGCGTTCGAACACGACCTGTGCGATGCGCGCGAGCGGCGCGAGCGCGAGCGGCAGACGATCGGGGTGCACGCGCTTTACCAGCGCGAAGTATGCGGTCTGCGCGTCTTGCGCGGAGGCCGTCTGCGGCAGGTTGAGGAGATCGTAATGCGTGAGCTCATCGAGGCGCACGTAGAGACCCGCGAGCTCGTTCCAGCGCGCCTGATCGGCGGGGCTCAGTCCGAGCGGTGCGGGCGGTGCGCTCGGGCTCGTGTCGTTGGCCGTGGACACCTGTGTCGATGCGGGCGAGCGCCCCGCGTCGCGATCGAGCGTGACCGCGGGCTGGGGGCCGCTCGCGTCCGGACTCTCGGACGGCGCGGCGCTCGGCGGCGGGGGCCGCGGCGAGGAGCGGGCGGTGCGCTCCGTGTCGTGCGCTGCCGTCGCCACCTGCAAGCGCACGGCAGTCGTATCGAGCACGAGCGCGCCTCCGTGCACGGCCTGTGCGCCGCCCATCTCCTCCGGCTTGGGGTGGAAGGACTCCAACGTCATGCGCGGAAGGCTGGCCTTGTCTTCGGTCGCCTCGAGGCCGCGGATCAACGTGAGCAGGTACAGCGTTCGCTTGACTTCGTGCGTCGGTAGGATGCCCGCGCCGAGCAAGCCTTCGACCGTGGCGGACGCGCTGCGCAGCGGCTCGATCAACGCGAGCTCGCGCGGGCCGAACTCGAGCCGATCGAGCGGCGTGCCGGCGCGTAGGCGCAAGCTCCGCCCGCGTACGCGCTCGAGCACAGCGTCCATGATCGGTTCCTCCGCGCGCACCTGAACGCCGCGCGCGAGCAACGTATGAAAATCGATGGCCTCGCGCAGGACGTGGCTCTGGCCGATCAGGTTGTAGCCTTCGTAAAAGCCGTACGGCGCCTGCACGCGCGCGAATAGCGGCAAGAGCGCCGCGTACAGCGAAGTCGCAGGCTCGGCTGGCCGCATCGCGACCAGCTGTCCACCCTCGAACAAAATGCGGTCTTGGCTGCTCTTCGCGCTGCCCGACTCGGGCCAGATCGCGAGCGTGCCCGAGAGCTTGCGCGTCTGCAGGTAGAGGAGGAGGTGGGCGAAAGGAGTCTTCGCCAACGAACCATGGGCGGATGGCCTGAGGGTCACGGTCTGCACCGCTCCCCTCCGGCGCGCCACCCTTCCGCTTCGGCGCCAGCCACGCGGTTCAGAGTGTCTCATGCCGGCGCGCGGCGCGAAAGAGGCCCTGCCGGGTACGCCGCGCGCGCACGCATCTGCACTCGTGGGCCCGTGTATTCTCGAGGCCGCGGGGCCGCGCGCGGACGGCGTGGGTGCGCTGTTCAGCTGCCGAGATGCTCGAGCCGGATCAGCACGCCTTCGGGAGCAGGATTGTCGCGCAGATCGATGTGGCCCTCGATGAACCAGAGGTTGTCGTCCTCCGGATCGACCAGGACGTGACGCACACGGTAGAGGTGCGGCTCCTGCTGCTCGAGCAA
>CAZYWR010000013.1:0-2885 GCA_964651185.1 uncultured Polyangiales bacterium | reverse complement strand
GAAGGCCTGCAGACCGCTCTGGCCGTGCTTCCCGGCGGTGTAGAAGTCGCCTTGCATCACGTAGTACTCGCGATCGACCGGGGGTAAGCCCTCCGGCGGCTCGACCAAGATCAGTCCATACATTCCATTCGCGATGTGCATGCCGACCGGCGCGGTCGCGCAGTGGTAGACGAACAGGCCTCGATTGAGGGCTTTGAACGTGAACTGCGTTTCGTGACCCGGCGCGGTGAAGGAGCTGCCGGCACCGCCGCCCGGACCGGTCACCGCGTGCAAGTCGATGTTGTGCGGCATCTTGCTGTCGGGGTGATTCTTCAGGTGAAACTCCACGGTGTCGCCCTGACGGATGCGGATGAACTTGCCGGGCACGGAGCCGCCGAACGTCCAGAACGCATACTCGACGCCATCGGCCATCGGCAGCACCACCTCGCGCACCTCGAGCTCCACGATCACCTTCGCCGGGCTCTTGCGCCCTAGAGGCGGCGGCACGGCGGGCGCCGACGTAAGCGTGGCGTGAATCGGCGCGCCCTGCGGAGGACCGAAGTCTCCCGGAGCCGCGGCTTGTACGTTCGCGGGTGCGGCCGCTGACTTTGCCGCCTGCTCCTGCTGCGTACTACACGCGAGCAACATGTAAACCGTCAGCAGTCCCAGAGCATGCGCGATGCGTTTTGAATAGTAAGTCTGCACGTGGGGGGTCATCTGTCTTCACTTCCAATCGTTTCCCCACGTGAGTTTGCAGCCGTTATGCCAGCCCCGGGCGGCGCGCTGATTTTCGACCGAGCTCGGCTTTTTACGCATGAGCGTCGCGGTCGCGATGCAACCGTTGCGACGGCTCGCGCCGCAGCGCGCAATGCCTGCGCGAGACACGCGCCAGGGCGGAGCTCGCGCGGGCGGCGCCGTGAACGCCCGACGCCACCCGACGCGGACCTACCGCGCGTGCTTGGACAACAGCAGTCGACTCGACCCTACACTACGCGCGCCCGCCTGGCGCGTTCGGGCGTTCGATGCGCTGGGTGCGGCCGTCGACGCGCTTGCCGAAGACGAGCTCGCCGTCCTTCATCTCGACCACGATCGTGTCGCCCGGCACGAAGTGTCCCGCGAGGATCTCCTGCGCGAGCGGGTTCTCCAGGTGTTGCTGGATCGCGCGCTTGAGCGGGCGTGCGCCGTAGGTGGGATCGAAGCCGAGGTTGGCGAGCAGATCCTTGGCCTCGTCGCTGATCTCGAGCGTGAGCTCGCGCTGCGTGAGGCGGCGCTTGAAGCGGCTGAGCTGCGTGTCGACGATGCGGCGCACGTCCTGCCGGCTGAGCCGGTGGAAGAGCACGATCTCGTCGAGCCGGTTCAAGAACTCCGGCCGGAACGCCTTGCGCAGCTCGTTCATCACGAGCTCCCGCGCCTGCTCCTCACTGGTCGCGCCGAGCAGGTACTGGGAGCCGATGTTGGAGGTCAGGATGATGACCGTGTTCTTGAAGTCCACGGTGCGCCCCTGCCCATCCGTGAGCCGGCCGTCGTCGAGCACCTGCAGGAGCACGTTCCACACGTCCGGGTGCGCCTTCTCGATCTCGTCGAACAAGATCACGCTGTAAGGCCGCCGCCGCACGGGCTCGGTCAGCTGCCCGCCCTCCTCGTAACCGACGTAGCCGGGCGGCGCGCCGATCAAGCGCGACACCGCGTGTTTCTCCATGTACTCGCTCATGTCGAGGCGGATCATCGCGCGCTCGTCGTCGAACATGAACTCGGCCAGCGCGCGCGCGAGCTCCGTCTTGCCCACGCCCGTCGGTCCGAGGAACAGGAACGAGCCGATCGGCCGGTTCTCCTCGCCGAGCCCCGCGCGCGAGCGGCGCACGGCGTTCGAGACCGCGACCACGGCGTCGCGCTGTCCGATCACGCGTTCGCCGAGGCGCTCCTCCATCTTGAGCAGCTTCTCGCGCTCGCCCTCGAGCATCTTGTTGACCGGGATGCCGGTCCAGCGCGAGACGATGCGCGCGATGTCCTCGTCGGTGACCTCTTCCTTCAGGAAGCTCTGTTCGGCCTGGAGCTTCGCGAGCTCGGCCTGCCTCTGGTCGATGGCCTTCTCGAGCGCGGGGAGCTCCCCGTAGCGCAGGCGCGCCGCCGTCTCGAAGTCGGCCACCCGCTGCGCGCGCTCGAGATCGAGCCGCAGCTCCTCGGCGCGCTCGCGCTCCTTGCGGATCGCGGCGATCAGCTCCTTTTCCTTGAGCCACTGCGCGCGCATGCCGCTCTTCTTCTCGTTCAGCTCCGCGAGCTCCGCTTCGAGCTCGGCGAGCCGCTTTTGGCTCGCCGCGTCGCGCTCCTTCTTGAGCGCCTCGCGCTCGATCTCGAGCTGCATCACGCGCCGCTCGACCTGATCGATCTCCTGCGGCATGGAGTCGATCTCCATCTTCAGGCGCGAGGCGGCCTCGTCGACGAGATCGATGGCCTTGTCGGGCAAGAAGCGGTCGGTGATGTAGCGGTTGCTGAGCACGGCCGCGGCGACCAGGGCCGAGTCTTGGATGCGGATGCCGTGGTGCACCTCGTAGCGCTCCTTCAGCCCGCGCAAGATGCCGATCGTGTCCTCCACGCTCGGCTCGCCCGCGAACACGGGCTGGAAGCGCCGCGCCAGCGCCGCGTCTTTCTCGATGCGCTTCCGATATTCATCCAACGTCGTCGCACCGATGCAGCGCAGCTCGCCGCGCGCGAGCGCCGGCTTGAGCATGTTGCTCGCGTCCATCGAGCCTTCGGCCGCGCCCGCGCCGACCAACGTGTGGAGCTCGTCGATGAACAGGATGATGGCGCCCTCGGAGGCTTCGATCTCCTTGAGCACGGCCTTGAGCCGCTCCTCGAACTCGCCGCGGAATTTGCTGCCGGCCACCATCGCGCCCAGGTCGAGCGAG
>CAZYWR010000012.1:0-7320 GCA_964651185.1 uncultured Polyangiales bacterium | reverse complement strand
GTGAGCACGAGATTGGGGCGACAGTCCGTGACGTTGGCCATCAGGCGCGGCAGCGATCGGTCGAGTCGGGTCGGGTCGGGTGGGTAGGCGGGCACCGCGACCGCGCCTGCGTAGAGGCAGCCAAAGAAGGCTGCCACATAGTCGAGACCGGTCGGATAGAGGAGAAGGACGCGCTCTCCTTCTGCGCCGCGCGCGACCAACGTCGCGGCGATCGCGCGCGCGCGGCGGTCGAGCTCCCCGAAGGTCATGGATTGTTCCACTCCCGTACCGTCTTCGACATACAAGAACGCCCTCCGCGCAGGGTCTGCTGCTGCGCGGAGGGTCAACATCTCGGCCAGGGTCTGCAGCGAATGCGACAGCGAAGTGGCGGACGAGCTCTCTGAGGTCGCGTTCATCGACTTTCATGCTCCGGGACGGAGAAAGCTTGCGGCCCGCGGTTTCGTGGGCGACTCGAGCTCGTACGAATCGAGCGCAGCCCGCGAGCGGCTCGAGCGACGAAGCGGACGAGATGTCCGCGGCGCCGGCTGAATATAGCTCGCATGGAGCCATCCGCGCGACTGCGCGAAAAATCTGCGTATAGACGCAGGTGACCGCAAGAGACGTTGCTCGCGTCTCGCTTTTCGGCTACCTGCCAGCAGGCTTCCCCAGCGAGGGAATCGGACGACGCGTCCTGTTCTCGGCGTCAGTCTGTCTCCTTGGGGCGTCAGTGCGAGGAGTAATGTGTCAGCTCCAGGGAGTACCTCGTCCGCGAACGACGACCTGACGGCGTGCGTCCAGCGCGTGCGCGCTCCAATCGAAATCTTACGCCATGCTGAGAGCGGCTCGTTGCTCGCCCGCTTCGAGCGGTCCGAGGAGCACGGCGCGGCGTTGCGCCCCGCTGGTTGGCTTCCTCCTCTCTACCCCGAGTGGCTCGGCGATCGCGGGTTCCTCGAGACGCACCGGGTGCGTTTTCCGTACGTGACGGGGTCGATGGCCAACGGGATCGCCACGCCACGCATGGTGGCGGCGATCGCCAGGGCGGGCATGCTCGGCTTCTACGGCGCCGCCGGCCTCGCGTACGAGCAAGTGGAGGCGGGCCTGCACGAGCTGTCACGCCTCCTCGAAGGACAGACGACGGCCTGGGGGGCCAACCTCATCCATTCACCTCACGAGCCGGAGCTCGAGGCGCGGGTGGCGGAGCTGCTCGTCGCGCGCGGGGTACCGTGCGTCGAGACCTCCGCGTTTCTCGGGCTCACGCCGAGCGTCGTGTACCTGGCGTGTCAGGGGCTCCGGCTCGAGTCAGACGGACGCATCGCGAGGCGCCGTCACATTTTCGCCAAGATCTCTCGACCAGAGGTGGCGAAGCTCTTCATGCAGCCGGCTCCCGCAGACATGCTGCGTGACCTGGTTGAGTCAGGGAAGCTCAGCGAGACTGAGGCCTCCCTGTCTGCACGCGTTCCGCTCGCAGCTGACATTACCGTCGAGGCCGATTCTGGAGGTCACACAGACAACCGTCCGTTGACGGCGCTCATGCCGGTCATGCTCAGCCTTCGCGATGACGTGGAGAGCGCGCTCGGTGCGCCCGGAAGCATCCGCGTCGGCGCCGCTGGCGGACTCGGCACTCCGGCCGCCGTGAGCGCGGCCTTCGCGCTCGGCGCAGCCTATGTGCTGACGGGCTCGGTGAACCAGGGCGCGCTGGAGTCTGGCCTGTCCGAAGAGGGCCGTCTGATGCTCGCCAAGGCGGATCTCGCGGATGTCGCGATGGCCGCCGCCGCGGACATGTTCGAGCTCGGCGTGAAGCTCCAGGTCCTCAAGCGCGGAACGCTCTTCGCCGTACGGGCGAACAGACTCTACGAGATCTACCGCGAGCATTCCGGCCTCGATCAGCTCGGTGCCTCGCTGCAGGCAGATCTCGAGCGCACGGTGTTCGGCGCCCCGCTCGGCACCATCTGGCGCGAGACGGAGGCGTTTTGGCGAGCGCGCCGGCCGGCCGAGCTCGATCGCGCGGCGTCCGATCCCAAGCACCGTATGGCGCTGGTCTTTCGCTGGTATCTGGGGAAATCGAGCCGCTGGGCCATCGCGGGGGACACCGCGCGTAGGGCCGACTTTCAGATTTGGTGCGGGCCTGCGATGGGCGCCTTCAACCGCTGGGTGCGGGGCAGCTTCCTCGAAGACCCTGCGCAGCGCAGCGTCGTGCAGATCGCGCTGAACCTGTTGGAAGGAGCCGCCGTGGCGACGCGCGCGCACCAGCTGCGCACTTTGGGCGTGTCGGTGCCGGCCGCGGCGGCGCGCTTTGTTCCGAGGAGGCTTCGGTGAACATCGATTCGAATGAGCAAGTCGCCGGTGCGTCTGATCGAGGTGCGCGAGAGAGTAAGGAGAGAGCGGTTCCCGTGCACGCCGCCACCACGGCCGCTGGACGCACGCCGCCGATCGCGGTCGTCGGTCTGAGCGCGCTGTTCCCCGGCGCTCCTGACACGGCCGCGTTTTGGCGAGACGTGCTCGAGGGCCAAGACCGCCTCAGCGATGTGCCGCGCACGCACTGGCTGCGGGGTGACTACTTCGATCCGCGTCCGGGCACACCGGACAAAGTCTACACGACGCGAGGCGGCTTCCTGCCCACGGTCGAATTTTCGCCGCTGGAATTCGGCCTTCCTCCTAACGTCGCGCAGGCCACGGACACCGCACAGCTCTTGGCCTTGGTAGTGGCCAAGCGCACGCTGCTCGAGGCGACGCGCGGTCGCTTCGAGAGCATGGATCGCAGCCGCATGAGCGTGGTGCTGGGCGTGGCCTCCGCGACCGAGCTGGTAGGGCACATGTCCGGCCGCCTCCAGATCCCCGTCGCCGAGCGCGCGATGCGCGCGGCGGGGCTGGACGAGGCCGAAGTCTCGCGCGTTCGCGAGCTGCTGCAGAGCTGGTACGTGCCGTGGCAGGAGAGCACCTTCCCCGGGCTCCTCGGCAACGTCGTGGCGGGGAGGATCGCCAACCGCCTGGATCTGGGAGGGACCAACGCGGTCGTGGACGCCGCGTGCGCGAGCTCGCTCGCTGCGATCGATGTCGCGGTCAACGAGCTCGCCCTGGGCAGGTCGGATCTGGTGTTGAGCGGAGGTGTGGACACCCTCAACGACATTCTGATGTTCATGTGCTTCGGCCAGACCGGCGCGCTCTCGCGGAGCGGCGACTGCAGACCGTTCTCGGACGATGCAGACGGCACCATGCTCGGGGAAGGAATCGGCATGGTGGCCCTCAAGCGCCTCGCCGACGCCGAGCGCGACGGGGATCCCATCTACGCCGTCATCCGCGGCATCGGCACGTCGTCCGACGGCCGCGCCAAGAGCATCTACGCGCCCGCCCCCGAAGGCCAGGCGCTGGCCTTGCGTCGCGCGTACGAGCGAGCTGAGTACGGGCCGGAGACCGTCGGGCTGGTCGAGGCGCACGGCACCGCGACCCAGGCCGGAGATGCCGCCGAAGTCGAGGCGCTCAAGGCCGTCTTCACCAGCGCCGGCGCGCGCGCGGCGAGCTGCGCGCTCGGCTCGGTGAAGGGGCAGATCGGCCACACCAAGGCCGCGGCGGGCGCGGCGGGGCTGATCAAGATCGTGATGGCGTTGCACCACAAGGTGCTGCCGCCGACGTGCAAGGTGCGGGCTCCCAACGCGAGCCTGGCGACCGCGGGCAACCCCTTCTACCTCAATACCGAGCTGCGCCCGTGGATCGGCCCAGCGCACCGGCCGCGGCGCGCGTCGGTCAGCGCGCTCGGCTTCGGAGGCACGAATTTCCACGTCGCGGTCGAGGAGTATCGCGGGACCGCCGCGCGCCCTGCCCGCGTGCGCGCCTGTCCGAGCGAGCTCTTTCTGCTCTCGGGCGAGGGCGCGCGCGAGCTCGGCGAGCGCTGCCGCGTCGAGGCTCAGCGGTCCGTCGGGCAACCGCGCGCGGCGCTCTCGCACGCGGCCAAGCGGAGCCAGGCGGCGTTCGACCCTCACGCGCCCGCGCGGCTCGCGGTGGTCGCCGCGTCGACGGATGAGCTGCGAGACAAGCTTTTACTCGCGGCCGACTCCCTGGAGCGTGAGGGCGCTCCGTTCTCCAGTCCGCGCGGCATTCATTTCGGCGCCGGCCCTGCGCTCGGCACGCTGGCGTGTTTGTTCCCTGGCCAGGGCAGTCAGTACGTCGGGATGGGCCGGGATCTGGCGGTCCACTTCGAGTGTGTGCGGGCCGAGTGGGACCGCCACGCCGAGCTGGCCACGGAAGCAGACCTGACGCTCGCAGACGTCGTGTTTCCGGCGCCGGCTCACGGCGAAGACGCGAAGCGGGCGCAGGAGCAGCGCCTGACGGCGACCGAATGGGCCCAACCCGCGATCGCGGCGACCAGCCTGGCGATGCTGCGGATCCTCGAGCTGCTGGAGCTCACCCCCGCCTGTGCCGCCGGACACAGCTTGGGCGAAGTGACCGCGCTCGGCGCGTTCGGGGCGTTCGACCGCGCGGCCACCGTGGCGCTCGCGCGCCGGCGAGGCGAGCTTGTGGCGCGCGCCGCGACGCAGCCGGGCGCGATGCTCGCGGTCGCCTCGGACGTGCGAAGCGTAGAAGCGTGGGTTGCGGAGTGGAAGAGCGGCGTGGTCGTCGCCAATCACAACGCGCCCCATCAGGTCGTGCTGTCCGGCCCCGTCGGCGCGATCGAGGAGGCCGAGCGCCGCCTGCGCGCAGAGCGCGTCGAGGTGCGCCGCCTGCCCGTGTCGACGGCATTTCATTCTCCGCTCGTGCAGGGGGCGTGCGCGCCGTTTCGCGAGTTTCTCGAGGGCGTGGCGGTCGGCCGGCCGCGGCTGCTGATCTATTCGCACCGGACAGGGGCGTCGTACCCGAGCGAGAGCGCGGCGGTGCGCGACGAGGTCGCCGTCGCGCTGGCCCAGCGGGGGCGCGTCGTGGGGCAGATCCAGGCGATGTATGAGGCGGGTGTGCGCGTGTTCGTCGAGGTCGGCCCCGGCTCCGTGCTGAGCAAGCTCGTGACGCGCTGCCTGGGCGAGCGGCCTCATTTGGCCGTGGCGCTCGATACGCCCGGAAAGCACGGGGTCACCGCGCTCTGGGACGCGCTCGGCAGGCTCTCCGTGGCGGGCGTAAGCCTGGCGTTCGACGCGCTTTGGGAGGGAGAGGCGCTGCCTGAGGATCCTGCGCTGACACCCGCCGGAAAGCTGAAGCTCGAGCTCACAGGGGCGAACTACGGAAAGCCCATTCCTCCCGAAATCGAACGCGCGGAGGTCGCGCAGGCGCGGGTCGAGCGCGCGGAGGTCGTGCAGGCGCGGGTCGAGCAACGGGTGGAAGCCGCGCTGCCTGCGTCGATCCATACCTCGGTGATCGCCGCGCAGATGGAGTACCAGCGGCTGATGGCGGAAAGCCACATGGCCTTTCTGCGCGCCGTCGCGGCGTCCAACGCTGGCGCGCCCGCAGAGATCGGGGACGCAGCGCGGGCGGGTGTGCTCCCGGCCCTGCCGGATGCACGCTTCCAGGACCACTCCGCGCGCCTGCCCCTCGGGGTGGTGCACGGCGATTCGCTCGCGGTGATCAGGGCGCCGCCGCCCTGCGCGCGCGAAGACGAGCGGCCAGCGACCGCGGCGCGCTCGCTCGCTTCGCCGCCCGCGGGCGCTGGAGCGGAGCCTTCGGCGCTGCGCGATCTCGGGGCGCTGGTGCGCGAGGTGGTGGCCGAGAAGACCGGCTATCCGGAGGAGATGATCGATCCGGGCATGGACCTCGAGTCCGACCTCGGCATCGACTCGATCAAGCGCGTCGAGATCCTCTCGGCGGTGCGCACGCGTACGCCGGGTCTGCCCGAGATCGACACCGGACGCATGACCCGCATGCGCACGCTGGCGGAGATCATCGCCTACCTCGGAGACGAAGACGGCGGCGACGGCGAGAGCCGCGCGCTGGATTCGAACGGGAGCGCGGGCGCTGCCGCGGCGGCCGATGGCGCAGCGGCGCGTGATGCCACGGACGCGCCCGACGCCGGAGCCGCCGGCGCGCAAGCCGAGATCGGACGCTTCGCTACCCGCGCGATCGCGGCAGAACCGAGCGGGCTCGCCCTCGCTGGCTTGTTCGGCGCGGGGACCGTCGCGGTGACCCCCGACGGCGCGGGCATCGCGAGGGCGCTCGTCGCGCACTTGTGTGAGCGGGGCATCGCCGCGCGGCTCGTCGAGGCCGTTCCGGCGGACGCCAGCGCGGTGCTCTTTCTCGGCGGGCTCCGCCCGGTCGCCGACTTCGAGCAAGCGCAAGCGATAAGCCGTGAAGCATTCGCGCTCGCGCGCTCGCTCGCGCCGCGTTTTCGCGAAGGCGCCGGCGCCTTCGTCACCGTGCAAGACACGGGCGGGGACTTCGGCCTGGATGGCAGATCCGGCGCGCGCGCCTGGCTCGCGGGGCTCGCTGCCCTGGCCAAGACGGCCGCGCGCGAGTGGCCTCACGCCAGCGTGCGCGCGCTCGACGTCGAGCGCGGCGGCCGCCCGGACGAAGCGATCGCCCAAGCGATCGCCGAGGAGCTGCTGCACGGCGGACCCGACCTCGAGGTCGGTCTGAGGGCGGACGGTGCGCGGACGACCCTCGTTGCGATCCCGGCCGCGGAGCTCGAGCCGGCGCCCGCGATCCCCGAAGGCGCGGTGTTCGTCGCCTCTGGGGGCGGCCGCGGCGTCACGGCGGCCGCCCTGGTCGCGCTCGCCCATCGGGCTCGGCCGCGGCTGCTCTTGCTCGGAAGATCTCCGCTCGCAGAGGAGCCTCCGGAGTTCCACGGCGTCGCGGGCGACGCCGCGCTGAAGAGCGCCGCCCTCCGCGAAGCCAAGCGCACCGGGGCCCCCGCCACGCCGAAGGACATCTCGCGACGGGTCCGCGCCGTGGTCTCGAACAGAGAGGTGCGCGAGACCCTGGCGCGGCTCGAACGAGCGGGCGCGCGCGCGCGCTACGAGGCCGTCGACGTGCGAGACAGCGCGGCGCTCGAGCGCGTGCTGGCCGACGTCCGGCGCGCGTGGGGGCCGATCCAGGGCCTGGTCCACGGCGCGGGGGTCCTGTCGGATGCGCTCCTCGAGCACAAGACCGATGCCCAGTTCGACGACGTCTGGAGCACCAAGATCCTCGGCCTGCGCGCGCTGCTCGAGGCCACACACAACGATCCCTTGGGCTGGCTCGCGCTGTTCTCGTCGGTGGCCGCGCGCTTCGGCAACGCCGGTCAGGCTGACTACGCGATGGCGAACGAGGTGCTCAACAAGGTGGCCGCCAGCGAAGCGCGCCGGCGCGGCGGCTTCCGCTTGGTTTCGATCGGCTGGGGCCCTTGGGACGGCGGAATGGTCACGCCGCCCCTGCGCGCGCACTTCG
>CAZYWR010000011.1:0-3797 GCA_964651185.1 uncultured Polyangiales bacterium | reverse complement strand
CGGCACTTCGGAGCGTGAGCTGCGCGCGCACCTCGAGGGTTTGAGCCGGAGCGAGCTGGCCTTCGTCCAGGGCGAGCCCCCGCACGCGACCTATACCTTCAAACACGCGCTCATTCAGAACGCCATCTACGAGACCTTACTGAAACAACATCGCCGCGAAGTTCACGACCGCATCTTTACCGCGCTGAGCGATCAGTTCCCGGAGCTCGCCGCCACCCGCCCGGAGATGGCGGCGCATCACGCCGAGCAGGCCGGACGCATGGAGGCCGCCGTACGCCTCTTGCTCGCGGCCGGCCAACGAGCGCTCGCCCGCACGGCCGTCACCGAAGCAGTCCAGCACTTACGTCGCGGCATCGAGCTAGCCAGCGCTCTCGCCGAGCCGGCGCGCACGGACCTGGAGTTCGCGCTGCAGGCGGCGATCAGCCCGGCCTACATGGCGACGGTCGGCTGGGCGGCGGCGGAGGTGGAGCGCTCGAACGAGCGCCTGCTCGCTCTGGCGACGGTGCGTGGCGACGCCGCCAAGATCTATCAAGCCATGTGGGGGTTGTGGACCGTGCGCTTCGTGCGCGGCGAGCTCCGCTCGGCCATCGAGATCGCGACCCAAGTCTACGATGCAGCGCGCGCGACGGGCGATCCGCTCCTGATGATCAGCGGCTGCCACGCTTTCGGCTACACCTCTTACTATCGCGCAGAGCTGGACAACGCGCGCCGTGTGGCCAAGGAGGCGATCGCGCTTTCGACGCTCGCGCGCGAACGGGAGATGGCCGCGAACTTTCAGCTGTCGTCGGGCTCGATCGTGCGCGGCTTCTGCGCCGCTGCGCATTGGTTGCTGGGCGAGCAAGACCAGGCGGACGACATGGTGCGGGATTGGCATCAGCTCGTGGATGCTTTGAAGCACCCGCCGAGCACCGCCCTCTCTTTGGGCTGTGAAGGGTATCTGCTTCACATGCAGCAGGACGCGACGCGCCTGCGCGAGGTGGCGCTCCGGTTGAGAGCCATTTCGGAGTTGGAAGGCTTCAAGCTGTGGAGCTCGATGTCGGAGGTGTTCGAAGCCTGGGCGCGGGCGCAGCAGGGAGACGTGGCAGGCGCAGTCCCGCAAATAGAGCGCGCGATTGAGGCTTGGCGCGCCACGGAATCGAACCTGACGATGGGTGACAACACGGTCATGCACGTGGAAGTGCTGCTGCTCGCCGGACGCCCGGAAGAAGCGTTGCGGACGATCGCGCATGGAAAGGAGCTCTGCGTCACCTCCGGCGAGCGCACGCTCGAACCGGAGCTCCACCGCCTCGAAGGCGAGGCCCTGCAGAAGCTCGGCCGTCACGGCGAAGCGCTGGCGGCGCACCGGCGGGCGATGTCGCGCGCGCGTGATCTCGGCGCGCTATCGCTGGAGCTGCGGGCCGCGCTCGGCTTGCATCGCCTGCTCGACAGCCGCGACTCGCGCGCCGCGCTGCGCGAGGTCTATGGCAAGTTCCGCGAAGGCTTCGCGAAGCCCGAGTTAGCGCAGGCGAGGATCTATCTCGGCCTCGACGAGGCGTCGCGCTGAGGCGCGGGAGACGCTCGCAGCGCTCGACGTACGCTTGGGCGGCGAGCGCGAAGGGAGCCTTTCATGCCAGTCTCCGCCGTGAACGAGGTCGGTCGCCCCATCGCCGTACTCGGTAAGGTCCTGCCCTCGGCGACCGCGGCTTGGGGTCGCACACGCGAGGTCATCGTGACCGTCGCACGCGCCACGCTCGGCACGTGCGTTCGCTGCTCGACTATCTGATCCAGCGCGAGGCGTGAGGTACCACCCGACGCAGCCCGGCAAAATGGGCGCTGGTCGACGAGCCGAACGCGGCGTGGCGCGTTCGCAGGGCGTCGCGTTCCGGCGTGGATCGCTCTTGGCCCATGTGCAAAACTGCCCGGCGATGAGCTCATCCGGGGATCGACAGGAGCCCGGCGACTCTCCCGCGCCAGCGACGGTCGTGCAGCGAGACCACGTCGAGTCGGGCGAACGCGTCAGCACGCACGTAGACGTTCAGCTGCCTGACGAGCGCCTCCTGTTCGAGCGCGTGCTCGGTACCGGCGGCATGGGCTCGGTCTTGCAAGTGTACGATCTACGTCTGCAGCGGCGCGTGGCCCTGAAGGTCCTGCGCGGCGCCTTGGCGCAACAGCACGGCGAGTTCGAGGCGTTCCTGCGTGAGGCGCGCATCACTGCCCAGCTCGATCATCCCAATATCGTCCCCGTGCATGAGCTCTACGTGGACAGCGAGGGCGCGGCTCCGAGCTTCGTGATGAAGATGGTGCAGGGACAGTCGCTGCAGGAACATCTACGAGAGTTAGGCGATGCGCGCCTCTCGGAGTCCGAGCTCAGCTTCCTGCTCGGGGTGCTGATCAAGGTGTGTGACGCCGTCGGCTTCGCGCACAGCCGCAACCTGCTGCACCTCGATCTGAACCCGAGCAACATCATGATCGGCAGCTACGGCCAGGTCTACGTCACGGATTGGGGGATCGCTGCCAGATGCGTGCGCGCCCCTGACGGTCGACTGCGGGCGACCGAGTTTCAGCGCGGGACGCGCGGCACGTTCGCGTACATGGCGCCGGAGCAGCTGGACGGCGAGCTGCGCGCGGTCGACGAACGCGCCGACGTCTACGCCTTGGGTGGCACGCTGTACGAGATCCTGGCGGGCCGTCCACCCTTCGAAGCGACGGGGACCACCGCGGACTACGAGCGAAAAGCCGTCCATGTGGTGCGCGACACGCGCGCCGAAGACGAGCGCGGTCCTGCCCCGCCTGGCCTCATGCAGGTGGCGCTCCGCGCGCTCGCTTGCGCGCCCGGCGATCGCTACGCGAGCGTGGAGGCCTTCAAGATAGAGATCGAGCGGCTCCGCCAAGGCGGCGGCTGGTTCGCTACGCGCGTGTTCGCCGCGGGTCAGATCATCATGGAAGAGGGCGCCCCCGGCCACGAAGCTTACATCCTTGCGGAAGGCACGTGTCAGGTCTTCAAGAACGTCGGGGCGACCAGGCGTCTGCTGCGCGTGCTCAGGTCGGGAGATCTGTTCGGGGAGATGGCCATCCTCACCGAGGCGCCGCGCAGCGCGACCGTGATCGCAGACACCGAGGTCGAGGTCTGGGTGCTGACGCGCGACACGCTCCTGCGCGAGCTCGGCCCGCACGCCTGGGTCACGACGCTGGTGAAGATGCTGGCAGAGCGCTTCCGGGAGGCGGACGAAGAGCGGGCCGCCCTGCGCGCGGAGCTCGAGACAGCGCGCAAACTGTGAAGCTCTCGGCGGACGGGAGTTCGCGCGCGCGTGCGCGAAAGCTCGCGCGCTTCGCGAACGCAGCTCGCCAGCTGCACGGCTTGCCGCTGGCTCAGCGTGCCGCTGGCTCAGCTTGCCGCTGGCTCAGCTTGCCGCTGGCTCCAAGGAGACGGGGACCGCTGCGCCGAGCGCGACCAGCCGCGTCCACTCCTCGCCGAGCGCGCGCACGTAGGCGCGATCGCTGAGCAGCACGCCCACGTCGATGAAACCGTCTCCCTCGCGCCCGTCGAGTTCGGCGCTCGTGACGAGCACGCGCTCCTCGTCGACGACGACGACCCGCGCTCGCAGCGCGCTGCGCGCGACGAACAGCGCGAGCCCGCTCCGCGTGCGCAGCTCGCGCGCGACCAGCTCGCGCACCTGCCGCTCCGCTTCCGGAGCGGCGTCGAGGGCCGCGCCGGCGTGCGCGCGCTGCGCGATGTCGAACACGAGGCGCGCCTGCACGCCGCGCCCGAGCATGAGCGCGCTCACCGTGCGCAAGAGGCCGCGCTCCTGACCGAGACG
>CAZYWR010000010.1:0-5170 GCA_964651185.1 uncultured Polyangiales bacterium | reverse complement strand
CGCTCGCGCATGCCAAAGGCATCGAGAGCGTGAGCTTCGGCGCGGACGGAAGTGACGTCATCGTCACCGTCCACAGCGACGAGCCGCTGCAAGCGCCGGCCGTGCGCACCGGCACGGGCACGGTGCGCGTGCGCTTGTACGACGCCAAGGAGGTGCCGCCGCTGCACGTGGCGGGAGATGGTTCGGCCGTGAAGAGCATCGAGCTCGGGCACGGCACCAGCGACCCGAGCGCGGCGCTCCTGATCGTGCTCGGCGACTCGACGCGCATCGCGCAGACGGATGTGCGCGTGGAACGCGGGGCCGAGAAGATCGTGATCAAGATCGCACGCGGGCTCTTGCCGGCGCTCGACGCCGACGCGCTCGGCCCTACGCACGAGCACAGCGCGCACACTCCGCTCGCGGCGGCGGCTGCGCCGGCCGCGACAAAGGTGCCCGCCGCACCGACGGCGGCTGCCAAGCCAGCCGCTCCTGCCGCTCCCGCCGCTCCTGCCGCGCCCAGCGCGGCCGCTCCTGCCGCGAAGCCAGCGCTGGCGATCGACGCGCCGCCCGCGGCCGTCCCGAGCAAACCGTCCGCCGCGACCCCGGCGGCTCCCGCTCCCGAAGCCAAGGACGCCGATGAATCCGAGCACGCTCGCCCCGCGCTCGGCATGAAGTCCGCACCGCAGCCACGCGAACGCAAGGAGCGCAAGCTCGCCACGGGCGGGCAGAGCTCGGCCATCCCTGTGCTGTTTGCGATCAGCGCCGTGCTCGCGCTCGCTTACGGCGCGCTGCGCTTGTTCTTGCGCAAGAAGACGATCGCGAGCGACATCCCCGCCATCGACGTGATCGCGCAACGCCGGCTCGGGCCGCGCCACCAGCTGGTGATCGTGCGCGCCTTCGATCGCGACTACTTGCTCTCCATCCAGGGCGGGCAGACGACGGTGGTCGCGCGCAGCAGCCGGCGTAAGGCGGCCGACGCCATCGAGGTGCGCGAGCGCAACGCAGAGGAGCCGCTCACGCTGTTCGGCGGCGCGCGCCAGGCGCCCGCGATGCCGAAGGGCACGTTCGAGGAAGAAGACGACGAAGTGACGTTCGGCGGTGAGCTGTTCAAGCACGCGCTCGAGCAGCGCGAGCGCGCGCGCGAGCAGACCGCGAGCTTCCGGCTCGAATCGGCGCGCCTCGAGGCCCGCGCGGAGCTCGCGCGCACGGGCAAAAGCGATCTCGTGGTTCCGCCGCCCGTGCCGGGCGCGCAACCTGCGAACCCCGCGCCGGCCGCAGCGCCCGCTGGCGACGCCGTCTCCGAGTCCGTCACCGGCCTCTTGCGTCTGCGCCGCGAGGCCGGCCGCTGATCATGCGCGCTTGGTTATCGGGTAGGGCACGCGCCCTCCCGGCCCTGCCGGCGAAGCCGTCAGGGGCCCACCCCACCGCGAGGTTCGCTTCGCTCACGTGTGTGCTGATGGATCCGGTGAAGAGAATCGTCGGTCGCGTCCTGACTGTTTGCCTGGCCGCTCTGCCCTTGCTCGCGATCGCGGGGACGGCGCGCGCGGTGGATCCGACGCCGAACCTGTCGATCTCGGTCGGCATGGGGGGCGGACCCGAGCAGCTCGTACCGAGCCTCAAGATCCTGGCGCTGCTCACGGTCCTGACTTTGGCGCCGGCCCTCCTGATCTCGATGACGTCGTTCACGCGCATCATCGTGGTCTTGTCGTTCGTGCGTCAGGCCGTGGGCACGCAGAACGTACCGCCCACCCAGGTGCTGCTCTCGCTCTCGCTCTTGTTGACGTTCGTGGTGATGGCGCCTGTCGGCGCGCGCGTGCACTCCGAGGCGATCGTGCCCTACAGCGAGAAGCGCATCGACGAGGCGGCCGCCTGGCAGGCCGCGCGCGCGCCGATCTCGGCGTTCTTGCTGGCGCAGACGCGCGAGGATGACCTCAAGCTCTTTTATGAGCTCTCCAAGGCCAAGCTGCCGAGCTCGGCGGACGACGTCTCGATCCACATCTTGGTGCCGGCCTTCATGATCTCCGAGCTGCGCACCGGCTTCGAGATGGGCTTCTTGCTGTTCTTGCCGTTCGCGCTGATCGATCTGGTGGTCGCCTCGCTGCTCACCGCCATGGGCATGATGATGCTGCCGCCCACCACGCTCTCCACGCCGCTCAAGTTGCTCTTGTTCGTGGCAGTGGACGGCTGGGCGCTCTTGACCCGTTCACTCGTGGCCTCGTTTTCATGACGATCGCGCTCGCCATCGACTGGTACCGAAGGATGCTGTGGACCGCCGTGATGGTGGGCGGCCCCGTGATCGGCGCGGGCGTGGTGATCGGGCTCGTGATCGCCATCCTGCAGGCCGCCACGCAGGTCAACGACTCGGCGGTCGCCTTCGCGCCCAAGGCGGTCGCGACCATCGCCGTGCTCGCGCTCGCGGGGCCCTGGATGCTCGCGCAGCTGGTCGAGTTCACGACCGCCGTGTTCGTCGCCGTCGGCCACCTCCATCCGTGACCTGATATGAACACCACCGCGCTGATCAGCCAGGCGCTGCGCGTCGCTCCGCTGATCGCGCTCGTCTCCTTGCGCGTGGCGGTGGTGTTCTCGCTCTTGCCGGCGCCGTTCGGCGAGCTCGCACCCGCGCGGATCCGTGGGGCGCTCAGCTTCGTGGTCGCCTTCGTGCTCACCTTACCTCAGCTCCCGAGCGCGCATACGCTCTCGGTCGAGCCCATGCCGCTGCTCGTGAACGCGCTGAGCGAGCTGGCCGTCGGCGCTGTCATCGGACTGACAGCGCGCGTCACGCTCGCGGCTGCCGAGGCCGCAGGCGCGCTGGCGGGCAACTCCATGGGCCTCGGCTTCGCGAGCCATGTCGATCCATTGTTCGGCGGCGAGGGCGTCCCGACCAGCACCTTACTCGGCAGCCTGGCGGCGCTGATCTTCTTTGTGCTGCGCGGACATCACGTCGTGTTGGAGGCGCTGTCCGCGAGCCTGAGCTTGGTCCCTTGCGGCCAGGGTTTTCCCCGCTTTGCGCCCGCCGCGCTGGTAGGGATCGGTGCGCGCATCGTGGCACAAGGCTTGCGAATCGCTGCGCCCGTGGTCGCCACGATGTTTGTGGTTCAGCTCGGCACTGCGCTCGCCGCGCGAGCGGCGCCACGGGTGCAGATCTTCGCGCTGTCGTTCGGCGTCTCGGTGTCGATGGGCGCGCTCGTGCTCTGGATCGCGGCGCCGCAGGTGGCCCAGGGCCTCGCCAACGTGATCGCGAATTTGCCGGACACGATCGCGCTGGTGTTGTCCGGAGGCGCGCAGTGAGCGAAGGCGCCGACAAAGACTCCAAAACAGAGCAAGCCTCCGACAAACGACGGCGTGAGCTGCGCGAACAGGGGAAGGTCGCGCAGAGCCACGACGTCGTCTCCGCGGCGACCTTGATCGCGAGCACGTGCGCGCTGGCGTGGACCGTCACGCAGCTGGCCGCCGACTTTTCCGGTTTCGCCATGCGCTCGTTGCGTCTGGTCGACGTGCACGAGCCGTTCGCTGCCTTAGGGGCCTCCCTGGGCATGCTGCGTGGCGCCTTGCCGATTCTGTGCGCGGCCTCGCTGGCCGCGATCGTCGCGGGTCTCGCGCAGACGCGCGGGTTATTCGCGATCGATCTGGCCATGCCCAAGCTGGAGCGCCTCGATCCGACGAGCCGCCTCAAGCAGCTCCTTCCGGGCAAAGACATGGCGACCGAGCTCGGCAAGTCGCTGCTCAAGATCGGCGCGGTCGCGCTCGTCACCTACGAGATCATCGACGACGCGCTGCCGGCGCTCTTGATGCTCGGCGCCGAAGACCCGCGCAGCGGCGCGGGCACGGTCGCCGCGATCGCGATACGCGCGCTGCTCTGGGCGAGCGGCGCGTTCGCCGTGATAGCCGCCCTCGATTACGCGATCACGCTCCGCCACTTCAACGAAGAAGCGATGATGACCAAGCAAGAGCTCAAGGAAGAGTTCAAGCAGGAGGAGCAGAATCCGGCCATCAAGCGCAAGATGCGCCAGCGCGCCCGCGAGATCATGGAGCAGGCGAAGGCCGGCGACCTGAAGAGCGCCACGGTGCTCGTCACCAACCCGACCCACTTCGCGGTCGCGTTGCGCTACGACCCGGAGCTCGACGCGGTGCCGATCATCGTCGGCAAGGCGCTCGATGACGCGGCGATGCGCATGCGTTCGCAGGCGCGCGGCTACCGCATTCCGATCGTAGAGAACCGTCCACTCGCGCGCGCGCTCCACAAGGCCGGCAAGATCGGTAAGCCCATCCCGGTCGAGATGTACCGGGCCGTCGCCGAGATCATCGCGCACGTCATGCGCCTGCGCGCTGGAGCTCGTACATGAGCGCCGGCGCGCCGCCAGCGGCGCAGCCGAACGGGCTGCTCAAAGACTCGCGCGTGGTCGCGCTCTTGCCGCTCGTGCTGGTCGGCATCGTGCTCTTGATGGTGGTGCCGCTGCCGAGCATCGTGCTCGACCTCTTGCTGGCGGTGTCGATCGCGCTTTCGCTCGCGCTGCTCTTGGTGTCGCTGCAGGTGCAGCGCGTGCTCGATCTCTCGGCCTTCCCGAGCATCCTGCTGTTCATCACCTTGCTGCGCCTGGCGCTCAACGTCGCCTCCACGCGCCTCATCCTCTTGCACGGCGCCGAGGGCTCCGAGGCCGCGGGCGACATCATCCGCGCCTTCGGCGAGTTCATGATCGGCGGCAACTACTTGGTCGGCGCCACCGTGTTCTTGCTGCTGATCGTGATCAACTTCGTGGTGATCACCAAGGGTGCCGGCCGCGTCGCGGAAGTGGCGGCGCGCTTCGCCCTCGACGCGATGCCTGGCAAGCAGATGGCCATCGACGCCGAGCTCGCGGCTGGCGCCATCGATCAGGACATGGCGAAGTTGCGGCGCAAGGAGGTCGAGCAGGAGAGCGACTTCTTCGGCGCCATGGACGGCGCCTCCAAGTTCGTGCGCGGCGACGCCATGGCGGGGCTGATCATCACCGCCATCAACATCATCGGCGGCATGCTGATCGGCGTGGCCCAGCACCACCTGCCGGTGGGCGACGCCGCCTGCTGGATCGACACCCCGTGCTGCAGCACCCCGATCAGCATGCCGCCGACGATGTTGATGCCGGTGATGATCAGCCCGGCCATGGCGTCGCCGCGCACGAACTTGGAGGCGCCGTCCATGGCCCCGAAGAAGCTC
>CAZYWR010000009.1:0-4269 GCA_964651185.1 uncultured Polyangiales bacterium | reverse complement strand
GCAGGATCTGGACGACGCGAAGGCGAGCGCACTGCGCGCGCGCGCCGAGCGTAAGAGCGCCGAGGCGCAAATCGAGGTCGCGCAAGCGAGCTTGCTGCGCGCGAGGACCGACCACGCCCACGCGTTCATTCACGCCCCCATCGATGGAATCGTGCTGAAGCGCTCGATCGAGCCGGGACAGACGGTCGCGGCCGCGCTGCAGGCGCCAGTGCTGTTCACGCTGGCTCGCGATTTACGGCGCATGGTCCTGCACGTAAACGTCGACGAGGCGGATGTCGGCAAGATCCGCGAAGGTCAGAGCGCGGCGTTCCACGTCGACGCCTATCCGGAGCGAGACTTCGAGGCCGCCGTGCTGTCCGTCCGCAACGCTTCGGAGAGCATTCACAACGTCGTGACCTATGAGGCCGTCTTGTCGGTCGACAACGAGGACCGCGCGTTGCGTCCGGGGATGACGGCGGTGGCGGTGATCACGACCGACGAGCGCAGCGAGGTGTTGCGCGTGCCGAGCGCGGCGCTGCGCTTCAAGCCGCCTGAACCAGCGCTCGGTCCGCGCGCGCCGAAGGAGTCAGGCGCGTCGCCCGCGAGCCTGTGGACGATGCGGGCTGGCCGGCCCGCGGAGCTGCCAGTCACCGTGAGCGGCGTCGATGGCGACTACACGCAGGTGACGGGCGCCGGCCTTTATGCCGGGCTCGAGGTGTTGCTCGACGTGAAAGCTCAGGAGCGCTGACGATGACGCCCCAAACCTCGATGCGGACACCTCTGCTCGAATTGCGCAAGGTGAGCAAGATCTATGGCAGCGGCGCGAGCGAAGTGCGCGCGCTCGTGGACATCGACCTGAGCATCAACGCGGGCGAGTTCATCGCGATCATGGGACCGAGCGGCTCCGGCAAGAGCACGTGCATGAACGTACTCGGCTGTCTCGATACGCCGAGTACCGGCAGCTACCTGTTCGACGGGCGACGCGTCGAACGCTGCCCGCGCGAGGAACTCGCGCTGCTCCGCCGTCTGCGGCTCGGCTTCGTGTTTCAGAGCTTCCATCTCCTGCCGCGCGCGAGCGCGCTCGAGAACGTGGAGCTGCCCCTCCGCTACCGCGGCCTGCCCGCGGCGGCGCGGCGCCAGCGGGCGCTCTCCGCGCTCGCGCGGGTGGGTCTGAACGGCCGCGAGCAGCACGAGCCGAAGCAGCTCTCCGGCGGGCAGCAGCAGCGCGTCGCGATCGCGCGGGCGCTGGTCGGAGAGCCGAGCGTGGTCCTCGCCGACGAACCCACTGGCAATCTCGACAGCGCGCGCGCCCGCGAGATCATGGAGCTGCTTTGCTCGGTAGCACGCGAGGGCATCACCGTCGTGATGGTCACCCACGAACCGGACATGGCGGCCTACGCGTCGCGGGTCTTGCATTTCCGAGACGGCCGGTTGGTCGGCGACGGGGCGAGCGAGCGGAGCGTTTCGAACCTCGAGCCGTCGGGAGCGCGCGCATGTGGAATACCTGTTTGATCGCGCTCGAGTCGGTGCGCCGCAACGGGCTGCGCTCCGTCCTCACGACGCTCGGCATCGTCATCGGCGTGGCCGCCGTCATCGCCATGCTGATGCTCGGGCGCGGCGCGACCAGTAAGGTCACCGGCGACATCGCGCGCTTAGGGAAGAACCTACTGATCGTCCGCCCGGGCGCGGAGCGGCTCGGCTCGAACGGTCTGCCCTTCACGGGGGAGGATCTGCGCGCGATCCGCGAGCAGGTCCCGCAGGTGCGCGCGGCGTCGCCTTCGAGCGGCCTCGGCGCGCGCGTCGTGCGGGGAAACCGCAATTGCGTCACGGGCATCACCGGGGTCGACAACGCTTATTTCGACGTGCGGGTCTGGCCGTTCAAGCGCGGGCGCCGCTTCAGCGAGACCGAGCTCAAGGCCGGCGCATCGGTGTGCATCTTGGGGGAGACCCCGCGCCGCGCGCTGTTCGGCGATGAAGAAGCGCTCGGCGCATCGGTGCGCTTCGCGAACGTGTCATGCGAGGTGATCGGCGTGCTCGAAGCCAAAGGGCAGTCGACGTTCGGAGAAGACATGGACGACCTGATCGCGATCCCGCTGCGCACGTTCCAGCGGCGCATCTCCGGAGACACTTTCATCGGCGCGATCATGGTCAGCGCTGCCGCGGAGTCCGTGACGCGTGATGTGCAGCAGCACGTGCACGATCTGCTGCGCCGGCGCCGGCACTTGCGCGATGGGGAAGAGAGCGACTTCATGGTGCGCGACATGCGTGAGATCGCGCAAGTAGTCGAGCGCGTGACCTCCGTGCTGACCGCGTTGCTCGGGGCGATCGCTGCCGTCAGCCTGCTCGTGGGCGGCATCGGCATCATGAACATCATGCTGGTGTCCGTCACGGAGCGGACACGCGAGATTGGCCTGCGCCTCGCGATCGGGGCGCGGCCCTCGGAAGTGCTCTGGCAGTTCTTGGTTGAAGCTGGCGTGCTCGCGGGCTTCGGCGGGTTCTTGGGGATAGGGCTCGGCGTCGCGGGCACGGCGATCGTATCCCACATCCTCAACATTCCCTTCGTCTTCTTGTCGGAGGCGGCGTTCGGGTCGTTTCTGTTCGCGGCGGTCGTGGGCGTTGGCTTCGGCTTCTTGCCGGCGCTGCGCGCCGCGCGGCTCAACCCCATCGAAGCTCTGCGCCATGAGTAAACGAACGTCGTGGCACGTAGCCTCGCTGCTCGTGGCGGCCGCGCTCGCGCGCCCAGCATCGGCGCAGGAGCAGCTCGACGAGCGCGCCGTGATCGTTCAGGCCCTGAAGGAACAGCCCACGCTGCGCGCGGCGCTGCTCGACCGCGAACGCGCGCAGGCCCGCGTGCGCGGAGAGCGGGCCCGCTACCCTGTGTGGCTCAACCTCGACGGCAACGCGAGCACCGGGAAGGCCCCCGAGCTCACGATCGCGCAGGCCGTACTCCCGTCCCAGGAGCAGTTCGGCGGCGGCGCGCAGTTGTCGAAGACGTTTTCCTTCGGCAGCGTCGTGTCCCTTCGCTTCGATGTCCAGCGTAAGAAGCGTCAGGTCCCGTTCTTCGTGCCATCGCCGATCACCGGGATGCCGACCGCGCGCCTCATCGACGTCGGCCCTGGCTACTATTACGACGGCACGTTTTCGTTTACCCAGCCGCTTTTGCGCGGCTTCGGCAGGAGCGTAGGCGAGCTGGAGCTGCGCGCGGCGCGGCTCGAGGTCGACCGCGCGTCGAAGGCGCGCGACCAGAACGCGAGAGAGCTCTTGCGCGATGTCCTGATCGGTTACTGGGAACTCTGGTACGCGCAGGCTGCTCTGCGGATCCAGCGCGCGGCGCTCAAGGTGGCGGAACAGGAGCAGCGAGGCGCTGCGAGCCGGGCGCAAGCAGGAGCGCTGGCGCGCGTCGATGTACTCGAGTTCGAGACGCGTGTGGCCCAGCTGCGCGAGGAGTGCGCGAAGTCTGAGCTCACGGTTTCGGAGCACGCGGTAGAGCTTGCTCGCTTGATCGGGCGGGACCTGCGCGCGGGTGCGGCGTTCGTCGTCGCCGATCTGGCGCCCCCGGCTCTCGACCCGCCGCGCAGCGACGATTTGGAGCGCGCGCTCGAGCGCTCGCCGGCGCTGGAGGAGGCACGGGCCGCCCTCACGATCAGCCACGAGCGCGCCGAAGTCGCAGGCGAGGCCTTACGTCCCAAGCTCGACGCGACCGGACAAGTGGTCGTCCACGGTCTTGGCGACCGCAACGCCGGAGACGGTCTGAATCAGTTCGGCTCGTTCAAGGCGGTCACGGCGCTCGCGACGCTCACCTATCAGATCGCGTTGAACAACACCCAAAAGCGCATGGAGCGCCGCGCCGCGAAGCTGGAGGTCGAAGCACAGAGCCTTCGGATCCGCGAGCTCGAGCGCAAGATCGTGGGCGAGGTGCTGCGGCTGCACGAAGAAGACCGAGGAGTGCTCGAGCGGCTCGGCCTCAGCGAGCAGTGCGCGGCGCTCGGCCGGGAGCTCGCCCTGGCCGCCGAGGAGCGCTTCGCACAGGGGGCGCTCACGGCGGTCGACGTGGTGCTGGCGCGTCAGAAGGCGCAGGAAGCAGAGCTACGTGTCGCTAGACTGCGGGTAGACCTGGTGCGCAGCCGAGTGCAGCGTCTGCATCTGACGGGACGGCTTACCGAGCTTTACGCGCCGGCGCTCTAACATGTAGGTCACAGCAGCCCGAGCGCAGACTCTTCGCCGGCCTGGTTGCTCGTGCACATCCGGGACCTGATCGGCTTTCGTAACCGGCTGCTCGTGACGTTCGAC
>CAZYWR010000008.1:0-4054 GCA_964651185.1 uncultured Polyangiales bacterium | reverse complement strand
GCACTCAAAACGCTGGTCGAACGACAACTCAGAGCTCCCCTTGCGCGCGCTCACGTGGCAGCCTTGGATCGTATGCTCTGGGGTGGCGGCCAGGTCCGGGTGCCGGGCGACGTGGTCGTCTCCATCGACGGAGGGGGCGAGCTGGCACTGGAGCGCGTGGCGAAACGAGGCCGCGGGCTGCAACGACTGACCGATTAGGACACGAAGAAGAAGCACATCAAACGGTGCCGGAACACCGGGCGGGGAAGGGGGTCAGGTCGCGCTGCCCCCGGGCGTCGTCCTGGGTTCGGGACCCAGTTCACAGCTGATGGGGCCGATCGCGCCGCCTCGTCGGTGTTGATGTGAATTGGGTGGCGTGTTATCACAAAAGCGCCGCACCAGGCTTTCCACAGTCGCGCGATAGCACGAGGTTTCCGTGAAGCAAAGCCACAAGACCCTATTGCTGTGGGTCCTGCTGATTTTGATGTTCGTCGCCATCTATCATTTGGTGTCGGACCCCGATCAACCGCAGAGCGTGGCGTTCAGTGACTTCATCTCCGATGTCCGCAACGGCAACGTCGAGCAGGTCACGATTCGGCCCCGCGAAAATAGCGCCGAGTACAAGTACATCGCGCTCAAGGACGAGACGCGCAAGAAGCGTGTCTCGGTGGGGATCGTCGGCGAGCAAATCAACCGCGAGCTGATCGACAACAACGTCAAGGTCGAGTACGCGGCGGATGACCAGAACGGGCTGTGGACGAGCCTGCTCGTCACCTGGCTGCCCATGGTGTTCCTGCTCGTGATCTTCTTCTTCTTCATGCGCCAGCTGCAGGCTTCGGGCGGCAAGGCCATGAGCTTCGGGAAATCGCGCGCACGCTTGCTCAACGAGTCCCAGAATAAGGTCACCTTCGCGGACGTCGCCGGCATCGACGAGGCCAAAGACGACTGCGAAGAGATCATCGCATTCCTCAAGGACCCGAAGAAGTTCCAGCGACTCGGCGGCAGGATCCCCAAGGGCGTGCTGCTCATGGGCGCGCCTGGCACGGGCAAGACCCTCTTGGCGCGCGCGATCGCGGGCGAAGCGGGCGTGCCTTTCTTCAGCATCTCGGGCTCCGACTTCGTCGAGATGTTCGTGGGCGTGGGCGCGTCGCGCGTCCGCGACCTGTTCGAGCAAGGCAAGAAGCACGCGCCCTGCATCATCTTCATCGACGAGATCGATGCGGTCGGCCGGCATCGCGGCTCGGGGCTCGGCGGCGGGCACGACGAGCGCGAGCAAACGCTCAACCAGCTCTTGGTCGAGATGGATGGCTTCGAGTCGAGCGAGGGCGTGATCATCATCGCGGCCACCAACCGCCCGGACGTGCTCGACCCAGCGATCTTGCGGCCCGGCCGCTTTGACCGGCGCATCCATGTGCCACGTCCCGACCTGCGCGGTCGCGAGGGCATCTTGCGCGTGCACACCAAGCGCACGCCGCTCTCGCCGGACGTGGACTTGGAGATCATCGCGCGCGGAACGCCCGGCTTCTCCGGCGCGGACCTCGAAAACCTGGTGAACGAAGCGGCCTTGCTCGCGGCCCGACAGGACAAAGAGAGCCTGAGCATGTCGGACTTCGAGCTCGCCAAGGACAAGGTGATGATGGGCGCGGAGCGGCGCTCGATGATCATCAGCGAGCACGAAAAGCGCACCACGGCCTGGCACGAGGCCGGGCACACCCTGGTGGCGCGCATGTTGCCGAACCACGATCCGGTCCACAAGGTGTCGATCATCCCGCGCGGACCGGCGCTCGGCGTGACCATGTCGTTGCCCAAGGAAGATCGGCTCGGCTACTCGCGCGACTGGGCGTGCGACCGCATCGCCATGGCGCTCGCCGGGCGCATCGCCGAGGAGCTGAAGTTTGGCCAGCTCACCACGGGCGCGTCGAACGACTTCAAACAGGCGACGCAGCTTGCCCGCGCCATGGTCACCGAATGGGGCATGAGCGAGCGGCTCGGGCCGATGGCGTACGGCGAGCGCGAGGACAATCCGATGCTGCCGTTTGGCCCGGGTATGCGCCACCAAGACTACTCCGAGCAGACCGCACAGGAGATCGATCAAGAAGTGCGGCGCATCATCAACGAGCAGTACGCACGCGCCCGCAAGCTTTGCGAAGAACACGTCGACAAGATGAACGCGATCGCCGAAGCGCTACTCGAACGCGAGACGCTCGACTCGGAGGAGCTCGACGCCTTGATTGAGGGCCGGCCGATGCCACCGCGCGAGCGCGTGGTGATCCCGACGTACGCCGAGAAGCGCAACGAGGCGCGCGAAAAGCGCAAGGGCTCCATCTTCCAGCCGCGCCCGCGCGAGGTGCCGTCGGGCGGCTGATCGCCGGGAGGGGGGCGCATTGACGGCCAGGGAGACGGGCGAGCCGAGCGCGAACAGAGCCGCAGACCGGGCCGACCATGCGCAAGCCGACGCGCGCGCGCGGGCCGGCGAACGTGTGGATCCGGCTTCTACGGCCTGCGAGGTCTGGGGGATCCTCAACGTCACGCCCGACTCGTTCAGCGACGGCGGTGCATACCTCGCGGTCGACGCGGCGCTGGCGCACGCGGCGCGCATGCTGCGCGACGGCGCGACCGTCATCGATGTAGGCGGCGAGTCGTCGCGACCACCCGGACGCACGTACGGCGAGGTGGCCGCAGTCTCCGAGGCCGAGGAGCGCGCGCGTGTATTGCCCGTGATCGAGGGGCTGCGCGCGTATGGCGCGAAGGTCTCGATCGATACGATCAAGGCCGGCGTGGCGGAGCGCGCGCTGCAAGCTGGCGCGGAGATCGTCAACGATATTTCGTGCGGCCGCAGCGAGGCGTTGTTGCGTCTGGCGGCCGAGTCGGGGGCCGAGCTGGTCTTGATGCACAACCGCGGGCGCGGCGAGCGCAGCGCCGCCAACACGCGCTACGGCGACGTCGCGCGCGAGGTGCGCGATGAGCTGATGGCGGCGCTCGATCGCGCGGTGACAGCAGGAGTCGCCCCCGAGCGGGTCTGGCTCGATCCCGGGGTCGGCTTCGCCAAGACAGCCTGGCAATCGGCCATCGCGCTGGCGCGCACCGACCTGCTGGTCGCGACCGGGCAGCGCGTGTTGGTCGGCCCCTCGCGCAAGTCGTTCATCGCCGAGCTCGCGCCGCTCGCATCGGGCGAGCTGCCCGACGTCGCTTCGCGGCGAGGTGGGGGCGCGGCGGCGCTGGCCATCGCCGTGTTGCTCGGCGCGCGGGCCGTGCGCGTGCACGACATTCTGGAGATGCGCCAGGCAGCGGAGCTCGCGGTCCGATTGCGCGAGGCGCGCTCGTGATCGAGACGGCTTGGGCGCATCTGGCCGGGTATTTCGGGCACGGCCTCTGGAATCTGTTCATCGACGCGCTCGACATCGCGGTCGTGGCGGTCGTCGTCTACCGCGTGCTCTTGCTGCTGCGGGGCACGCGCGCGCTGCAGATGGGCGTGGGGCTTCTGCTCGTGTTCGCCACCTACGAGCTGGCGCGCCGGCTCGGTCTGCTCACTTTGTACTCGCTGCTCGACGGATTGCTGGCGTCGATCGTGCTCATCATCGTGGTGATCTTTCAGTCGGACATCCGGCGCGCGCTGATGCGCTTCGGCGGTCGCGCCTGGTGGGTGCCGGGCTCGAGCGCGAAGGCCACGACCGCCATCGAAGAGGTGATCAAGGCGGCGACGATGCTCGCCCAAAAGCGCATCGGCGGACTCATCGTGTTCGAGCGCGACGCGATGCTCGACGAGTTCATCCAGCGCGGCACCTTACTCGATTCGGTCGCGACCAAAGAGCTCCTGTACGGGCTGTTCATCCCGAGCTTCGAAAACCCGTTGCACGACGGCGCCGTCGTGATTCGCGACGGCCGCGTGTGGCAGGCAGGGGCCTTTCTGCCGCTGACCAGCAACCCGGATATCGACCGCACGCTCGGGAGTCGCCATCGCGCGGCACTCGGCATCAGCGAAGAGACCGATGCGGTGGTGGTGGTCGTGTCCGAGGAGCGTGGCGCGATCAGCCTGGTGTTCAACGGCAACATGGTGCGCGACGTCGACGCCTCC
>CAZYWR010000007.1:0-1702 GCA_964651185.1 uncultured Polyangiales bacterium | reverse complement strand
AAGCGCAGTTCGGGGAGCTTCGGACGTTGGGCGAGCTGACCAAGCGCGCCTGGGAGCACGACTGTCAGGTCATGATCGAAGGTCCCGGCCACGTGCCGATGCACCTGATCAGAGAGAACATGGACAAGCAGATCGAGCTCTGCCACGAGGCGCCGTTCTACACGCTCGGGCCGCTCACCACCGACATCGCGCCGGGCTACGACCACATCACGAGCGCGATCGGCGCCGCGATGATCGGCCAGCTCGGCTGCGCGATGCTCTGCTATGTCACGCCCAAGGAGCACCTCGGCCTGCCCGATCGCAAAGACGTGAAGGACGGCGTGATCGCGTACAAGATCGCCGCACACGCGGCGGACCTGGCCAAAGGCCATCCGGGCGCGCGCGCGCGCGACGACGCGTTGAGCCGGGCCCGCTTCGAGTTTCGCTGGGAAGACCAGTTCAACTTGTCGCTCGATCCCGAGACGGCGCGCGCCTTTCACGATCAGACCTTGCCCAACCAGGCCGCCAAGAGCGCGCACTTCTGCAGCATGTGCGGGCCCCACTTCTGCTCGATGAAGTTGACCCAAGACGTGCGCGAGTACGCGGACGGCATGGAGGCGAAGGCGCGCGAGTTCCGCGAGCGCGGCGGCGAGCTGTACGTGGCGGAATGACGGCCTCCTGAACGTGCTCGGATCGGGCCGGTCGGGCGCCGGCTCGGCGCACGCGATCGAGCGTGAGAGCCCGCGTGAGCAGCCGCCTATCGTGTCACCAGCCGTGTGCGCTCAGCCGTTCGGCGGCGGGCGACAGCGTAGGGTGGAGCTCGCCGAGCAGGCCGTGGCGCTCGAGCACCTCGAGCAGCTGGCGCGGCTCGCCTCCGTTCGCGCCCACCACCGCGACGTGTCCGGCCGTGATCGGGTCCTCTACGACCCGGTGATCGTGCTCGATGCGCGCGCTGTGCTGCTCGGCCACGCTGAACACGAAATCGTCTTGCACGCAGCGCCGGCCGTCCGGCGACGCGCGGCGGCAGGTCGCTCGCTCGTCCGTCACGATGGTAAGGTGCTCGCGTACGGCCGGGTCGAGCACGAACGGACTCTGAATCAGGCGCGCGTGCGGGTGGATCTGATTCCACTTGGGACCGCTGATCACACGACAGATGACCGCGCTCACGCCCAGGGACACGAGGTGGTAGGGAATGGACCCGCAGCTCGTGGCCGCGCGGATTCCGCCGAATGGGGATGACACGGTGACCAGATGATAGTTGCCGGGCTTCAGGCGCAGCGCCGGATCGGGCCGGACGGTCAGCGCCGTGCGCGCGACCAGGCCTCCCTGGCTGTGGCCGAGCACGGTCACCTCGGGCTGGTAGAGCCAGCGCGAGAGCTCGACCAACGCTCGGCGTAGCTGCGCCGCGCTCTTGGTCACGCGCGCGCGATCGTCATAGCGAAAGCAGACCGTCTGCTGACCGTGCTGCTCGAACGCCTGCACCAGCGCGCCGAAGCTCTGCGCGCTCGAGTGCCAGCCGTGCACGAGCACCACGAGCGGCCGGTCGGGATCGAGCGCTACCTCGCTATCGGCCCCATGTTCGCAGGAGCCGATGCCCTGCAGCGCGAGCGGCGCGCTCCGGCCGGGTTGGAGCCCGGAGACCGCGGGGCGCAGCGCACCCCCGCAGCCCAGCAGCGCGCCAAGGGAGAGCCACAACCACGCGCGAGGCCCGCCGCGACCCGCT
>CAZYWR010000006.1:0-3141 GCA_964651185.1 uncultured Polyangiales bacterium | reverse complement strand
CGCGCTCCTGGGCGCCGCCGAGCAGGCGCGGCGCGAGCGCCCGCCCGCGCTCCAGCCAGAGCGCGGCTGCCCCCGCAGGACCGCCGATCTTGCTCGCCGCAAATACGACGGCCGCCGCGCCCAGCGACCGCACGTCGCAGGGCAGTTTGCCGAGCGCCTGGCAGGCGTCGACCACCAGCGGCACCCCGCGCTCGCGACACACGCGTGCGTACGCTTCGACCGGCGCGATCGCACCCGTCTCGTGGTTCACCCATTGCAGGGCTACGAGCGCGGTTTCGGCGCGCAGCGCGCCCGCGAGTGCTTCGGGAGCCGGGGGGCCCGGCGTGCGGCCATCCACGGGCAAGCGCTCGATCCGCGCCCCCTGCGCCTCCAGCGCGGCCAACGCGGCGAGGATCGCCGGGTGCTCGAGCGCGCTGGTGATTACGTGCGGGGCGCGCTCGCGCTCGCGGTCCATCAGCCCGAGCGCGGCCAGGTTGCAGGCCTCGGTGCCCCCCGCGGTGAACACCAGGTCGCTCGGCTCCGCGCCCACCGCCGCGGCGACCGCCCGGCGCGCCGCTTCGACCAGCGCGCGCGCCGCACGTCCTGCTCCGTGCGCGCTCGCGGGGTTGGCCCACCCCTGCTCGTGAGCGCGCAGCATGGCGGCGCGCACCTCGGGCGCGAGCGGCGCAGCAGCATGGTGATCGAGGTAGATCAAAACGGCGGAGGCGGACCCGTACGCCCGTCCGGAGGAACGCGCAAGGTCACGCAAGTGCCGCCGAGCACCAGGCCGGCCACGGGCTCCGTGGGCGGACTCTGAATGTCGATCCCGCCGCCCATCGCCTCACACACGCGGCGCGCGAAGGCGAGCCCGAGCCCCACGCCGCCGTAGCTGCGCGTCACCGATCCGTCGACTTGATAAAACGGCTGCAAGATCTTCGGGATCTGCTCCGGGGCCACGCCGGGCCCGCTATCCGCGACGAACATCCCGAACCACTCGCCGACGCCGGGCGCGAACGCGCGCCGCACCGCGACCGCGACTTGCCCGCCGCGCGGCGTGAACTTCAGCGCGTTGTCGAGCACGTGCACCATGGAGCGCAAGAGCTTGTCTGCGTCGCCGAGCCCCGTGAAGCTCACGTCGCGCGCGGGCTCGATGCTCAGCCCGACGCCCTGCTCTTCGAAGCGCGCCTTGAGCTCGTCGAGCGCGCGCTGCGCGATGGCCAAGAAGTCGTATTGGCCGCGGAAAAACTGCAAACGGCCGGTCTCGAGCTGGCTCACGTCGAGCAACGTGTCGATCAGCGAGCGCAGCCGGTGCGTCGATTGCTCCACTTGACCGAGACACTTGCGTTGTACTTCCGAGAGCGGCCCGAGCTCATCCGCCAAGAGCAGGCGCAGGTAGCCGACCACCGGCGTCATCGGTGTCGCCAGCTCGTGGCTCAGGTTGCGCAAGAACTCGCGGCGCAGGCGCGAGCTCTCTTCGAGCTGGCGGTTGGCCTCGATCAGCTCGCCGACCTTCTTCTCGAGCCGCTCGACGATCTTCTGCGAACGCTCGCGCAGGCGGATTTCGCCGGTCTCGTCGGCGTGCTCGCGGTGGCCGCGCAAATAACGCTCGACGAGCTGCGTGAAGCGGCCGGCATCGATGGGCTTCGCGATGAAGCCGTCGGCCCCGACCGCGAGGCTGGTCATGCGATCGCCCTCGGCCGTGATGGCCACGATCGGCACGCCCACGATCGAAGGCATGCCGCGCAGGCGCAAGGTCACTTCATACCCGTCCAGGTCGGGCACGTTAATGTCGACGAGCACCAGATCCGGACGCTCGGCGCCGGCCTTGCGGATGCCTTCGAGCCCGCTCTCGGCCTCGATCACGGTGTGACCGGCCGCAGTGAGCAGCTTCCGGACGAGCAAGCGGCTGGCCGGGTCGTCTTCGATGTGGAGAACACGCGCCACGCATCCACTCTAACATCGATCGCGCGCGCCATAAGCGCGGCCGTACGCGGCGCCCGCCTTCGGACGCGACGGCGCTCGCGGCCCGCCTCGGCCGGGCTCGCAGGGGCCGCCGCGCTCAGCCGTGCCCGCGACGGCCCGGGTAGATGTCGCGCGGATCGTCGGAGTCGCGCCGGTTCGCGCGCTCGTGCTCGAAGTCGCCCGCCGCCTCCGGCCGGTCCCCCGGGTCTTCGTCATCCTCGCCCGCGAGCGCTTCGTCGCGCTCGCGCTCGAGGGCCTCGTCCAGGGCTTCCTCGTCGTCGTCGTCGAGCCGCTCGTCCTCCGCCCCAAGCTCGTCGTCCGTGCGCAGCTCCTCGTCCGCGCCGAGCTCTTCGTCGCGCTCGCGCAGGTGCGCGCTGGACGCACCCGCCTCGACCTCGCCGCCCTCGGCCTCCTCGTAGTCGTCCTCGCCTTCCGCCTCGAGCTCGTCGCCGTCGAGTTCGTCACCCTCGCCCCAGGCCGCGCCTTCTGCGCCCTCCGAAGCTGGGGGAGCAGACGCATCGGCCGCGGGACGCGCCGCCTCGAGCCCGCGCCCGCCCTTGCGACGGCGGCGACGGCGGCGCCGCCTCCCGCGCGCCTCGCCACCTTCGCCGGCCGCGTCGCCGCTCTTGGCGGCGTCGATCATGGCGGCCTCGATCACCTCGTCGCCCTCGTCGAGCGCGGCCTCCTCTTCGGCCTCTTCTTCGAGCGACTCCGGTTCGGCCTCGACCTCTTCCTCGGGGGGACGCGGGCGCTCGAGCACCAGACGCGGCCGTTCGCGTTCGCGCCGGTCACGATTGCGATCCTCGAAATCGCGGTCGCGCACAGGACCGCGCAGGGCATCGAGCAGATCGAAGTCGAGCGCGGTGATCGCCACCGACTGCGCGGCCAGGCCGACCCCCTGCCGCTCCATCGCCGCCGCCAGACCCAAGCCGTCGTACAGCGCGACCGGCCCCGCGCCGGGCGCGCTCACCTCTTCGCGCGCGCCGCCCGTCACGTTGCCGAAGCCCACGAGCCAGGCGCTGGAGGCGTTGCCGTAGTGGTGCAGCGCACCGCGCGTTTCGATCACGCGCTCGCGGCCGATTTCGCGGCCGTCGCGGTAGACGACGATCGCGAGCCGCACCTCTTCCGCGCCCCGCCGCAAGGTGCCGGCGAGGTGCAGCTCGCCGGAGCCGGCCCCGGGCCGCCGCACGGCGCGCAACC
>CAZYWR010000005.1:0-6369 GCA_964651185.1 uncultured Polyangiales bacterium | reverse complement strand
CGCGCAGCAGACGCTGTGCCGAGCGATCATGGCCGGACGCGAGATCGAGCAAGGCCAGATGCTCGTTCTGTGAGCCGTTGGGCTGCAGGGCCAGCGGCAGGTCGCGGCCCTGTGCGTCAAACAGCCGCGGCCGCGAGATGTACATGCGCAGCGCCGAAAAGCGCACGGTGCCGCCGGGCGTGCCCACGTCGGCGTAGCTCGCGCCGCGCAGCATCGGGCGGTCGCCCACCACTGCGCGGAAGCATACGTCGACCGGCTTGCTCGCACTGCACCCGAGCGCGAACAGCCAAGGCGCGAACCAGCAACGCTTCACGAACCCGCTCCGAATCACGTCCTCTCCATCGATCGACACTCCGATGTTGGCACAGTGCACACGCGGAGCGCATGTGCGAGGAGCGCTGCGTCCGGGAGGCGCCTCGAGGCGCCCTGCGCGAACCGCGAGCGCGGGATGTGGGCGCAAGTCGTCGCGCAGCGCTCGGCCGCTTGCGTTTCGCGACACGAAGACGACAGCATTCGCGCCGCGCGGATGCGATGTGCAGCGCGGCAGGGCGAGGCATCGCCGTGCATCGCGTGGCTTTTGCCGCGGAACAGACTCCCTTATCCTGGACGAGGATGGGGGCGTTCGACGCGCGTACGCTCTCCGGGCTGTACGAGCAGCACGGGGACATGGTCTATCGACGCGCGTTGCGCATGCTGGGCAACTGCGACGACGCGCGTGAGGCTCGACAAGAGGTGTTCTTGCGCGTGCTGCGGGGAGCGGACGGCTTCGAGCAGCGCAGCTGTCTCAGCACTTGGCTCTACCGCATCACGACCAACTACTGCCTCAACAGCTTGCGCGATCGGCGGCGACGGCACGAGCTGCTCGAGCGCCGTGCACCGACCCGCGCGTGCGAGACGCGATCCGTGCTCGACGCCTGCGCGCTGCGCACCTTGCTTGCGCGTGCCGACCCACAGCAGGTGCAGGCCGCGTTCTACGTATTCATGGACGGCATGTCGCACGAGGAGGCAGCGGAGCTCTTGCAGGTCTCGCGCCGGACCGTCGGCAACCTGCTCGAGCGCTTTCAAGGCTGGGCACACGGCGAACTCCAAGACAGTCCGTAAGTGGACTTCCCTCAGGCCCAGCCCTGTTCATCGAGGAGCGCCACCACGCGCCGGCGAATCTCGTCTCGTATTTGCCGAACGCGTTCGATGGACTTGCCCTTGGGGTCTTCGACCGGCCAATCGTCGCGGCGCGCGCCTGGGACGACTGGGCAAGACTCGCCGCAGCCCATGGTGATCAACCAGTCGGCTTGGCGAGCGAGCTCGTCCGAAAAGAAACGCGGCGCGGCATGGGCAAGGTCGATACCGACTTCGCGCATGCTCTCCACAACCTCTGGATGAACGCGCAAGGCCGGCTCGGTGCCTGCGGACACCGCGCGCGCTTTGGTGGAATCGGCGAGCGCGTTGAACCACGCGGCGGCGATCTGCGAGCGACCCGCGTTGTGGATGCAGGCAAAGAGCACTGTCTTCATGGCCACTCCTCGCTCGATGGGGTGCGGGAGATCACGCGATCGGCGGCGGCCGGCGACGCCGGCGACAGCCAGCGAAACAAGGCTGTTGCCGCGGCCGCGCCGGCGAGCTGCGCGACGATGAACCCCGGCGCATCCATGGGGCGAATGCCTGCGAACGTGTCAGTTGTCGCGCGCGCGAGCGTCACCGCTGGATTGGCGAAGGACGTTGACGATGTGAACCAATAAGCGGCGGTGATGTGCGCGCCGACCGCGAACGGAACAGCGCTGGAGCGAAGTCGCGCGCAGCCCCAAATCACGGCGAGCAAGCCGAACGTCGCGACGAACTCGCTGACCAGCTGTGCGATCCCCGATCGATCGCGCTGGGACGCGAAGAAGAGATCCGGCTGCTTGAACATCACGTGCGCGATAGCCACGCCGCCGAATGCTCCCGCGAGCTGCGCCGCGAGATACAGCGGTACGTCGCGCCAACCCAGCCCGCCCTGGCTCGCGTCGGCGAGTGTCACCGCTGGATTGAAGTGGGCACCCGAGATCGGGCTGAACGTGAGGATCAGGGCGACGAGCCCGGCACCCGTCGCGAGCGTGTTGGCGAGCAACGCGATCGCGACGTTTCCGCTGGCGAGCTGCTCGCCCATGATGCCGGAGCCGACGATGGTGGCCAATAGCAGCGCAGATCCCACGGCCTCGGCTACGGCTCGCCTCGCCAGATCAGGCTCTTTCATGACCCGCACTGCGCGTCGAGTTTGGGCGCGCAGCACGCTGGCGCCGCGCTCGGAGCCGCATCGATCCCCGGCACGCAACACGGACTCGCACCGCAGTTCATCGCCGGCGCATCGGCTTTGACGACGAAGACCTCCCACGCGTTGCCGTCGGGGTCTTCGACCCAAACCTTGTCCTGCACCGCATAGCAACAGGCGGTGTCTTCTTCGCTGAAAGTTTTGAGCCCCGCCGCTTCGAAGCGGCGCTTGGCATCGATGACGTCCTCCGTCGACGTGACCTGGACGCCGAAATGGCTCGCGTTGATGCCGGTGCGGGCAGCCTCCTGCATCGTGAGGTTCAAGCTGGGAGTCTGCAGATCAAACTTCGCGTAACCGGGGCGGCGTTTGGTCGCAGCGACGCCAAACGCGCGTTCGTAGAAGGCGACGGCGGCATCGATGTTCGAGACGTTCAACGATACATGGGGCTTGAGTACGGGCATGGTCTATCCTTCCAAAAAACTCGAAGTAATCGCGCCAAAAAAATCAGCAGCAGCTCTTTCCGCGCTTGCAGCAATCTTCCCAGAGGTAGTCCGTCAGGGTTCTGAGCGCGCCGAAGTCGGCGGCGTAATAGTGGAACGTCCCCTCGCCGCGCGCCGTCAACAGGCCGGCCTCGACCAGGCGCTTGAGGTGATGGCTCAGCGTGGAGGCGGGGAGCTCGACCTGCGCCTGAATATCGCCTGCGGCCGCGCCCTCGCGGCCACTTTGCACGACGAAGCGCAAGATCGACAAGCGCACCGGATGCCCCAGCGCGCTGAGTTGCTCGGCATGACGCTCCAGCTTGGATGTCACGATAGCTATTTCTAACATTTTCGAAATAAAGCGGCAAGCGGCGGTCGGCCGGCCGCAACGTTGCGGTTGGATCGCGGCGGCCGGCGGGATAGAGTCCGATGCGGGGAACATGAGCTACGAGCTACGCCCGCTGTCGTTTGGGGAGATCCTAGACCAGGCGTTCAAGCTGCTGCGCGACCACTTCCGCGTGCTGATCGCGATCACCGGCTGTTTTTACGTGCCGTACTCCCTCATCACGGCGCTCTCGCGCACGGCGAACGCGGGGAGCGGCGGCGAGTTCGGCGCCATCCTGGTCGGTCTCGTGAGCTCGCTCGTGATGGGCGCCGTCGCGCCGCTCGTGCAGCTCGCGACCATGAGCGCGGTATCGGACGCGTACCTGCGTGCGCCCTCGACAGTGGGCGGCGCGTATCGGATCGCGCTCAAAGCCTACGTTCCCTACATGGGGACGAGCCTGCTCATGATCTTGGCGCTCACGGGGCTCGTGCTTCTGCTGTTCGTGCCGGCGATCTACTTCGGGGTCTCGTGGAGCTTGATCGGGCCGCTCATGATCGTGGAGCACACGGCCGGCAGGGCCGCCCTGAAGCGCAGCCGCGCGCTCACCAAGGGCCATTGGTGGCGCACCTTGGGCGTCGTCTTCGTGCCGCTCTTCGTGATCTCGTTCGCTCAGATCGGGCTGAGCACCGTGCTCGGAGCCATTCCGTTCCTCGGCGGAGCGTTGATCGGTGCGGTGCAGGCGACCACGGCGGCCTATACCAGCGTGGTGCTGATCGTGCTGTACGTCGACTTGCGCTGCCGCAAAGAGGACTTCGATTTGCAGATGCTGGCCAGTCAGGTCGCGGCCGGCGGCGCGACGTCCGCGCGCGCCCAGATGGACGCCGCAGGGGCCTGAGCCTTGCCAGGCGCAGCGGACGCGGCGTCGGATCGTCAGGTGAGCGCGCTCGCACGCGCCATCCTCGATCGGCCCCGCTACCGCGACATGCGCGTCGAGCAGTTCGACCTGTTCGACGTGTTGGGCGAGAAGTGGCGTGCGCTGTTGGATTGGCTCGACAGGTTACGCGACACGGAGCCGCTCTCTTATTGGGGGCTCACTGTGCTGATGTGCGCGCTGTGCCTTTCGATCATCGCCCATGTCGTCTGGACCTTGCGCGCAACGCCGCGCGTCCGCCACGCGAGCCCGCCCGCGGCGGCGCGCAGCCCGGAACACGACCTCGCGCGCGCGGCGCATGAGCTCGCGCGCCGCGGCCAGCGCTTGGAGGCGGCTCACCAGCTGCTCTTGGCTTCTCTGCGCGTGTTGGCCCGAGATCGCTGGATCCAGCTCCAGCCCGCCGACGGCAATCGAGCCGTGTGCCGGCAGATCGCGGCGAGCCCGCTGCCAGAGCGCCTGCGCGCACAGCTCATCCAGCTCATTGCCGACACCGAGCGCGCCTGGTTCGCGACGCCTGCGCGCTCCGCGCGTGACCGCGGATCCGATCCAGCGGATGCGGAGGACGCGCGGCGAGTGCCTTTCGAGGGGGAGGCGGCGCTCTATCGGCGCTGGGCCACGGCGCACGCCGAGCTCTTGCGGGTGCCGCCCCCATGAACGAGCTGCGCGCGCTGCCGAAGCAATTGTGGCTCGGGCTGTTCGTGCTCCTGCTCGTGTCTGGGCTGATCGCGAGCGCGTTCCGGGGCGAAGACACGCTCGCCGAGACGCAGACATCGTACGGTGCGGCGCCCGCTGGCTGGGGCGCTGCCTATGACTTGCTCGAGGAGCTCGGCTTCCAACCCGCGCGGACGCGCTTACGATTGCCGGATCGGCCGCTTTCGCAGACACAATGGTTGGTCGATCCCCGCTGGCGGAGAGGCGACTTGCAGGAGGAGATCGACAACATCACGCGCTTTGCGCGCGCGGGCGGCACGGTGGTGCTGCTCGGCGCTGACGCCGATATCTGGGACGCGCTCTCGTTGGCGATCGTCTCGTCCGAGCGGGCGTACGAGTGTGAACGGCCACGCCGTCGCGGCCCGAACCAACGCGCGCGCAAGGGCTCCGACCTCGCCGCGACCGACGAGGAGCTCGTGACGCTGGAGGGGCCCTGGCTGCGCGGGCGGCGCCGCATCGAGCTGTGCGCCGCGCGGCTGTTCGATCCCAGCGCGAATGCCGAGAGCGAGCCTGTCGTGCGCAGCGAGCGCGGCGACTTCGTGATCGAACGGCGCGTCGGCGCGGGCAAGCTCGTCGCGCTGGCCGACGCCGGCTTCCTGCGCAACGAGCGGCTGGCGAACCGGCAACACGCGCCGTTCTTGGTCGATCTCGCGCGTGCGTACGGCGCGCCGGCGTTCGACGAGCGCTGTCACGGGCTCACGCCGCAGCGCTCACTGTGGACGGCGCTCGGCGTGGGATCGCTCGCGCTCGTGGTGCTTGCGTTCGCGGCGGCCACGCTGGCTGCGCTCGCGCACGCGCGGCGCTGGCCGCCTCGCGCGCGCGCGGACGACGACGCGACCTTGACCTTGGAGGTGTTCGTGGGCTCGCTCGCGAGCCTCTACCGCGCGCGCGGACGGGCGCTGCCCGCTGCGGTCTTTCGCGCCTACCGCCACGGCTTTCTACCTCGCCTCGCGCGTGCGCTCGGTGAGGACGGAGACCTCCACCAGAACCGGCTCGAACAGCGGCTCGAGCGCGACGCCCGCCGGCTCGGCCCCGCCGGCAGATGGCTCGCCGAGGACGCCGCGCCGGACTCCCGGGCGGAGCTCGTCAGCGCGATCTGCGCGCTCGAGCAGTATGCTGCGACGTTGCGACCAGGGAAGAGGCAAGGATGAATTCGCGACGACCGCCGGCGCTCGCGCCCGGGCAGCTGGCTGATCTTTACGCGCAAGTGCGCGCCCTCGTGACCGCGACCGTGGTGGGCCAAGACGATGCGCTCGAGCTGTGCTGCGTCACGCTCCTGGTCCACGGCCATACGTTGCTGCAAGGCGTTCCAGGGGTCGGCAAGACCCTGTTGGTGCGGACGCTGGCCTCTGCGCTCGGCGTTCGCTTCGGACGCGTGCAGTTCACGCCGGATCTCATGCCGAGCGACGTGATCGGGAGCACGGTGTACGACGCCGGCGCGGCGGCATTCACCTTCCGCCCTGGCCCCATCTTCACGGATCTCCTGCTGGGCGACGAGATCAACCGCGCGCCCGCGCGCACTCAGGCCGCGCTGCTCGAGGCGATGCAGGAGCGGCAAGTCACGGTCGCGGGCGCGCGCCATGCGCTCGGCGAACAGTTCGCGGTGTTCGCGACCCAGAACCCGGTGGAGCAGGAGGGGACCTACCCGCTGCCCGAGGCGGAGCTCGATCGTTTCTTG
>CAZYWR010000004.1:0-4142 GCA_964651185.1 uncultured Polyangiales bacterium | reverse complement strand
CGGCGCTGCTGTTGCCGAGCCCGCTGTCTCCCGACAACAAGGTGCGCGCAGGGGCGGTGTTACAGATCCCGGATGCGCGCTGGAATCGCATGGGGGCGGCGCTGACCGCGTGCCCCCTGAAGCGTCAGGCGATCACGCGCGAGTACGTCAAGGTGATCACCTCCCCCGTGCCCCTCGACCTACCTGGTGCGCGCTTGTCCGACGGAGAGCGAACCACCCTCGGCGCCGGCACGGGCGGTGAGCTCGCCGCCATTCGCGATCGGCTGGCGGAGCTGAGCAGCGGCGGCGTGGCCTTCGGCACGGCGGAGATCCCCTATTTCATCCAAGCCGCGGACGTGCCGCGCGCGGCCTGCAGGGCAGTTCACTGAACGAGGCGAGCGGCTTTCTTGCCCGCGGGCGACCGGGCACCCTGAAGAGACTTCTCCCCGCGTCGTCTGGAGTGTCATGAGCGCGTTCTGTAAAAACCTGACGGTGGCTCTGGTCTGGCTCACCTGCGCCTGCGGCGGTTCGCGTATGACGGGCACGCCCGGCTTAGGCGTTCTGTCCGGGTTCGAGCGCGTGCGGCTTCACATCGAGGCGCAAGACGAACGCTCCGAGCGCATGGGCCTCCGCGCGATGCTCGCGGCGCGGCAGCAGGGCATGGTGCTGGTCTCTTCGGAGGCCGCGGCTGACCTGGTGGTGGACATCGGCTGGACCGGGAATTTGGGCTGGGATCGCGTGTCTTACGACGACTACCGGATCGTGACGCGTCGCGCTGGAGCGTTGGTCGGCGATCAAGGCATCGCTTGCTCCGTCGATCTCGCGAACGACTGCGAAGCGGCCTTTCTGCGTTCGCTGAGGCAGACACTCGATCCGGCGCCTGCAGCGGGCATGTCCGTCGCTGCGCCGCTGGCTATTCCGGCGACGTCGGGCGCGTCTGCAAGCGAGGTCCTGCGAGGCGCACCTTTCCCCGACGCCTACGCGCTCATCATCGGCGTAGAGCGCTATCGCGACCTGCCTGCGGCCGCGGGCGCGAAGCATGACGCGGAGGAGTTCGCCGAACTAGCGCGCGACTCGCTCGGCGTGCCGGAGGAGAACGTGCGGCGTCTGGGCGACGAGCACGCGACCCGCTCCGACCTCGAAGCGGAGCTGCGCTGGCTGAAGACGAACGCGTCTGACGCGGCCCGTCTGTACTTCTACTTCGGAGGGCACGGCGCGCCAGACGCCGGCAGCGGCAGTGCGTTTCTGCTGCCCTACGACGCGAACCCTGACGATCCGGTCGCCGCGGGGCTGGCGCTCGACGAGCTGCTGGACCGGCTCGCAGGGACGGGTTCCCACGAGGTGGTGGCCTTCGTCGACACCTGCTTCTCTGGCGCGGGAGGTCGCTCCGTGCTGCCCGCCGGCACACGTCCTTTGGCGATCGTGAAGGGCCCGAGCGTGCCCGCTCAGGTCATGTTGTTCGCGGCCGCAGGCCCCAACCAGGTCTCCGGCATGGACGCCGCCCGCGATGGCGGCCTCTTTACGGAGTATCTGTTCGAGGGGCTCGGTCTGGGTAAGGCCGATCGCGACGGCGATGCTCAGATCTCCCTCTCTGAGCTCGCCGCGTGGGTGACCCCGGAGGTCCAGCGAGCCGCGCGGCGCGCGCAGCGCGAGCAAACCCCGCTGCTTCAGCTCGGAAATCCCCCCATCGACCCGGCCGGCGTGATCCTCGTGCACGCGCTGCAGCGCGAGCTGAGTGCCTCTCGATCACGCTGAGCGCGAGCCATGCATATCCTCCCAGCTGGAGCGGTCGAGCACGTGCACTGGCGCAGGCGCTACCTCGAGGGTCGCTTGAGCACGGACTCACCTCGGTAATGCGGCGCACGCGTCCGGTCCGAGATGAGTGCAGGTCAGGACTACGGCCTGCATACGGTTGCGACCGGCGTTTTGATCACCCGCAACCTAATTGTTCGTAACATCGACGCAACGAACCCGACCTACGCGCGCATTTGGTTGCATGCCGCTGCGCCCTCAAATGCGGCAAACATTTTCTCTCCGGTGGTCCGAGGGAATGTCATCGCTACCAGTGGGGCGAGCCTTAACACGACATACGACTTCGAGGGATACGCGATCCAAGGCGACCAGATCACGCCCAGCCTGAAAAACGGGATACGCGGGGCAGTTCTCGACGAAAATCAATCATTCGCGGTCCTAACGACGTACGTACTCGACCGTGGCGCTCTGGCTGACGATGAGCCCTGGTCGAGTGCTGACGCTCGGCTCCGTCACCAACGGCGTCGCTGAGAATTTGTCCGGCAAACTCGACGACGTCATAGTTCACAACCGCGCGCTAAGTCCGGCAGAAGTCGCAGAGCTGGCGCATCAGTAGCCGATCTTTACGCGTTTCTCCCGGCCGCTCTAGGCGTCGGGTGCCGCAAAGATAGCTTCGGTGCGGGCGAGCACGAAGTTCGCATCATCCATGGCGCGATCCGCGTCAGCTTGCCGATACTCGTCGGTGGGGATGAAGTCGACGTCGCCGTAGAACGCGAACTCTCGCTCCTTGCGCAACCACTTCGAGATGGAAGCGAGGCGCGGAACATCGGCGCGCAGGACTTCCGGGAGGAGAGCCGCGTGCTCCACGAGCAAGGGGCCGACATCGTGCCACTTGGGCGGGTCGATGCCGATGCGACGGAGCATGGCCTTCAAGGCCAGCTCCACGAGTTCCTGAGCTTCGCGTACCACGTCGGACCACGCGCCCTGCTCCGCCAAGACCTCGAGCACGCGGACGCGCACGCGCGCTTTGGCGAGATAACTGCGCGCGAGCTCGTCTTGGGTCACAGCTGGATATCCTCTCCCGGCTTTAGATCGGGCTGGAGCAGCCAGTAGTAGCCGCCCTTCTTTCGGATGCGCTGCGCGCCGAGCGCGGTCAGGCGGGCGTGAAGGCGGTCCAGCCGGTCTCGAAGGAATCCGCCTCGGTCGATGAGGATGCGAACCTCTCGGGTCATGTCCAAGAGGAGCGGACTGCCGTGTTCGACCTCGTCTGGGGTGCGTAGGACGGGCGAGATGCGCGTATGCACCCCGTCGCGATGCGCGGCCTCCACCAAGGCGTCGACGTGCTGCTCCACGGGCTCGAAGGCGGCGACGCGCGCGAGGCGCCCTGCGGGTAGATCGCGCGCCACGACGAAGAGGTCGATGTCGGAGTCGTGGCGCATCGTGCCGCGAGCCACCGATCCGAACACCGCGACGCTGATCAACGACTCACCGAAGACGCGCTCGCTCGCTCGTCCCAACTCGTCGACAATCCCGTCGAAGTGTTCGCGCAGCACACCTAGAGGGTATCACAAACGCGATACGCGGGCGCGTTCAGCTCTTGTTGGCCGGCCGCGGCGGGCGTTCGCGCTTGTGGAACCAGGGCCGATAGCGCTCCATCGAGGCGGTCTGTTCGGCGGGCGCGACGCGCTTGCAGGTCGTGCGTTCGGGGCTGCCTTCGGGAGCGCCCCAGCGCGCCTCGACGCAGTCGTTCGGGTTGTAAGCCGTCTCGAGCGCGGCCGAGCGCGCCACGACGTCGGCGAGCGTGAGCTCGAACGAGGAGCCATCGGTGCGCGTGTACGTGAAGCGGCGCGCCTTGAGCTGCTCGTTCAGGCGTGCGTCGACTTCGCTCAGCTCTTTGGCCTGCGCGTCGACGCCGTAGCGCGCGGGCTCCGCGCGCACTTGCGCGGGGAAGGCGCGCGCGGCGTCGATCGCGATGAGCAGGCGCATGTCGCGCGACGGAGTGGCGAAGTCTTCCCAGGCGCCCGAGGTCTCGAAGATGGCGTAGCCGTCGGGCATCGAGATCGGCTCTTTCTTGCCGCGCATCGCCGCCTCGCCTACGTCGACTGCCTCGACGCGTCGCTTCACCTGCTCTTCGAGCGCGTCGACCACGCGCCGCATGCGATCGAGTACGGCGACCGGGCGCGGATAGATCAGCTGGTCCATGCGCTGGTAGAAGTCGTCGACGCTGCCTTCGTATTGGGCGCGGCTCGGCGCGGGAAATTCGCGGCTCTTCGCGATCGCCTCGTCATCCAGCAGCACGAGCTCGTGGCGCTCTTGGACGAGCGGGCGGAACGCTTTGAAGCCGGCGCCTACGTCGCGCGTGTCGGGCGTGAACAGGAAGTTGCCGCGCCAGAAGCGGCGCCGGCCTACGG
>CAZYWR010000003.1:0-4205 GCA_964651185.1 uncultured Polyangiales bacterium | reverse complement strand
CGACCTACGCGCAGGCCTCGTCGACGCCCACAGGAGCGAGGGTAATCGCGATCTGGCCGATCATGAAAGCGGCAGAGACCAGAAAGCCTCGGGCTTCTCGTCTCTGCCGCGCGCCGCTCGTGCGCTCTTGCTCGATCAGGTGTCCTCGAACTCCGCGTCGATCACGCCTTCGTCCTTCTTGCCCTTGCCGCCCGCGCCCGGAGCGCCGCCCGCGCCGCCAGGACCACCGGCACCGCCAGGACCGCCAGGACCGCCCGCGCCGGCCGCTTGATAGGCGACCTGGGCGAGCTCGTGCATGCTCTTCTCGAGCGTCTCCATGCCCGACTTGATGGCCGCGGCATCGTCGCGCTCGATGGCGCTGCGCAGGTTCTTCACCTTGCCCTCGATGTCGCTGATCTTGTCGGCGGGGAGCTTGTCTTTGGCTTCGGACAGCGACTTCTCCACCGTCCAGCACAGCTGGTCGGCGCGGTTGCGCGTCTCGATCTGCTCGCGCCGCTCGCGATCGGCCGACTCGTTCTGCTTGGCCTCCTCGACCATCTTCTGGATCTCCGCCTCACTCAGGCCGCTCGCCGCCGTAATCGTGATGCGCTGATCCTTGCCGGTGGCCTCGTCCTTGGCCGTGACCGAGAGGATGCCGTTGGCGTCGATGTCGAAGGTCACCTTGATCTTCGGCACGCCGCGCGGCGCGGGCATGATGCCCTCGAGGTGGAAGCGACCGAGCGTGCGGTTGTCGCGCGCCTGGGCGCGCTCGCCCTGCAGCACGTGGATCTCCACCTTGGTCTGGCTGTCGTCGGCCGTGGAGAAGGTCTCCTCGCGCCGGGTCGGGATGGTGGTGTTGCGCGGGATGAGCACCGTCATCACACCGCCCAAGGTCTCGACGCCCAGCGAGAGCGGCGTGACGTCGAGCAGCACCATGTCCTTCACGTCGCCGGAGAGCACGCCCGCCTGGACCGCAGCGCCGATCGCCACGACCTCGTCCGGGTTCACGCCCTTGTGCGGCTCCTTGCCGAAGAACTTGCGCACCGCCTCCTGCACCATCGGGATGCGCGTCGAGCCGCCGACCAGCACGACCTCTTGGATGTCGGCCGGGGTCTTGTTGGCGTCGGCGAGCGCCTTCTTACAGGGCTCGAGCGTGCGCTGCACCAAGTCTTCGATCATCTGCTCGAGCTTGGCGCGCGTGATGCGCAGGTTCATGTGCTTCGGACCGGACGCGTCCGCCGTCAAGAACGGCAGGTTGACGGTGGTCTCCATCTTCGAGCTGAGCTCGATCTTGGCCTTCTCCGCCGCGTCTTTGAGGCGCTGCACGACCATCTTGTCCTTGGAGACGTCGATGCCCTGGTCGCGCTTAAACTCGGCGATGAGATAATCGATGATGCGCTGGTCGACGTCGTCGCCGCCGAGGCGCGTGTCGCCGTTGGTGCTGATCACCTGCACGACGTTGTCGCCCACCTCGAGGATCGAGATATCGAACGTGCCGCCGCCGAAGTCGTAGACGGCGATGATCTCGTCCTTCTTCTTATCCAGGCCGTAAGCCAATGCCGCCGCGGTCGGCTCGTTGACGATGCGCTTTACGTCGAGACCGGCGATGCGGCCCGCGTCCTTCGTGGCCTGGCGCTGCGAGTCATTGAAATAGGCGGGGACCGTGATCACCGCCTCGGTGACCGCCTCGCCCAAATAATCTTCCGCCGCCTTCTTGAGCTTGCGCAGCACGTGCGAGCCCACCTCGGGCGGGCTCACGAGCTTGCCGCGAACCTGGAAAGCGACATCGCCGTTGTCGCGCCGGGCGACCTTGTAAGGCATGCGCTTGGCGTCTTCGGCCGCCTCGTCGTAGCGGCGACCCATGAAGCGCTTGGCCGAATAGACGGTGCCCTCGGGGTTCGTGATCGCCTGGCGCTTGGCCATCTGGCCGACGATCACCTCATCCTGCTCCGTCCAGGCAACGACCGACGGCGTCGTGCGGTCGCCCTCTTCGTTGACGATCACCTTGGGTTCTTTGCCGTCCATGATCGCCACGACGGAGTTGGTCGTACCGAGATCGATGCCGATGATCTTACCCATGAATCCCTCTCTCTTGAGCCGGCCGCCGGCCCCGGCTGCCGCTCGCACGATGTCTGGAATCGGAGGGGACCTCCGGGCGTTTCAGAGCTGTCGGAGCCGCCGGACGACCTCAGAGCGTCGTTCCACCCCTCGTTCTGGGCCCCAACGTAACCAGTTGGCCCCTACCGTCAAGAGTGCGGGCCCGCGCCGATGCGCCCGCGAGAGGCGGGCCCGCCGCCGGCCCGCCGCGCCGCCGGACCTGGGGAGCCCGGCAATGGCCGCACACGTTTTTGACCCAGGGGCGCGCGCACGCCACAACCGGGGCCGATGTCCGCCGCTGCCAGGACTGGCCGAGGGCTCGCCCTCATCACGCTCGCCAAGCTTTACTTCATCCTCACCGGCTTCGTGGTGCAAGTAGGCCTCCCGCGCCTGCTCGGCTCGCCGACGGCGTTCGGGCAATACTCGTTAGTGATGAGCATCGCCAGCGTGATCAACAACGTGTTGATCGCCGCCACGGTGCAGTCCGTATCCAAGCGCGTGAGCGAAGACGAGCCCCTGGCCGCGGCGCGCTTGCGCCAAGGCCTGCAATTGCAGCTGGGGGTCGGATTGGCGCTGGCGCTCGGGCTGTGCGCCCTGGCTCCCTTGCTCGCGCGCGTGGCTTACGACGAGGGGCTGACGGCGCTCCTGCGCATCGCGGCGATCGTGCCCCTTTGTTACGCGCTCTACGCGGCGCTGGTGGGCAGCCTGAACGGCCGTCGCATGTTCCTGCACCAAGCCGGACTCGATATCACCTTCTCCACGGTGCGCACCTTCGGCATTTTGGGCGCGGCGGCGCTCGGGCTGGGGGCGGCGGGGGCGATCTCCGGGTTTGCGCTGGGCGCGCTGACCATCCTGCTGATCGCGCTGGGCCTGGTGGGCATCGGCCGCGCCGGCCCCAAGCTGCCGGTGCGGGCCTGGTTCGCCTTTCTGCTGCCGATCGTGCTGTTTCAGACGATGCTCAACGGCACGCTCCTGCTCGACGTGTGGGTGTTGAACAACACGGTCGCGCAGCTGGGGCTCGAATCGGGGCTCGACGTCGCGGCCGCCGCCGAGCAGGCCTCGGGCTACGTCGGCCTGTACAAAGCCGGGCAAAACTTCGCGTTCGTGCCCTATCAGATCATCCTGGCGGTCACGTTCGTGGTCTTCCCCCTCGTGTCGAAGGCCACGGCCAGCGGCGACATCGAGGCGGCGCGCGGCCACGTGCACGACGCCCTGCGTTTTTCCGCGATCGTGCTGTTCGCGCTGGCCGCACCCATCAGCGGCGCCGCCGACGCGCTGATCCGCTTGGCTTACGGGCGGGCCTTTCTCGCAGGCGCCGAGACCCTGCGCGTGCTCGTGTTCGGCGAAGTGGCGCTCGCGCTGTTCGTGATCATCGCGACCATCTTGAGCGGGGCCGGCAAGCCTGGGGCTTCGGCCTTCAGCGGCTTCGTCGCGCTCAGCGTGGTGTTCGTCGCCAATCGCACGATCGTGCGCGCCGTCGGTCTGAACAACGGCCTGCTCGGCGCCGCGGCCCTCGCGACCAGCCTCGGTCCCATCGCGGCCCTCGCGGTCAGCTCGCTCGCGCTACGCGCCGCGCTCGGCGTGTTCCCGCCGCTGCTCACGCTCTTTCGTTGCGCGCTCGCAGCGCTGGCCGGCTTCTGGGCGGCGCGGCTGGTCCCGCAGCCTTCGGCTTGGCTCGCGCCTTTGGCGATGCTGGCGGGTGGACTCGCGTACGGCGCGGGCCTGCTGCTCTTGGGGGAGCTGAAGCGGGCCGACTTCGCGGCGCTGCGCGCAGCCTTGCCCAAACGCGGCGCTTGACGAGCCTTCGCGCTCGCGCCTAGGGCGCGCGGCGAAAGGCGCCGGATTTGCCGCCGCGCTTTTCGTGGAGCGCCACCCGCTCGAGCACCATGTCGCGGTCGATCGCCTTCAACATGTCGTAAAGCGTAAGCCCGGCGACCGCAGCGGCCGTCAGCGCCTCCATCTCGACCCCGGTGCGATCGGCGGCCTGCGCCGACGCTTCGATCGCGATGGCGTCGTCGCCTTCGGGCGCGAGCTCGACCCGCACCGAGGTGAGCTGCACTTGATGGCACATCGGGATGAGCTCGGAGGTGCGCTTGGCGGCTTGAATGCCCGCCACCCGCGCCACGGCG
>CAZYWR010000002.1:0-11029 GCA_964651185.1 uncultured Polyangiales bacterium | reverse complement strand
GCCGCTTCCGCCGCGAGGTGGCCAGCCGCGAGCAGGTGATGCGCGATCGCGCCGGCGTCCCCGGGCGCGCAGCGCTCGCACGCCTGCGCAGCGCGCAAGTGCAGGCGCGCGCGCTCGCAGGGCTCGAGCTCGTCGGCGATCGCCTCGGCGACCAGCGCGTGCGAGAAGCGGTAGGTATCGGGCCCGGTCATCGCGACCATCCCCAGCGCCAACACGGGCTGGAGGCGCGCGCCGGCGTCCTCCTCACCGAGCATGTGGGCGACCGCCTGCCCGCGAAAATCGCGCCCCAGCACCGCGGCCGCCCACAGCGCCGCGAGGCCCGGCTCCGGAAGGCTCGCCGCGCGTGCGCGGATAAGCCCGCGCACGCTCGAGAGCGCGGGCAAGCGCGAGCTGCCACCGGCTTGCGCCGCCGCGACCAGCTCCTCGACGAACAGCGGATTGCCTTCGCTGAGCTCGAACACGCGGGCCGCGTCGGCCCGCGCGCCGACCAACCGCTCGACCTCATCGCGCTCGAGGCGCGCGACGGGCAAGCGCTGCGCCGAGCGCTGAATGCGGCCGAGGCTCTGGGCCACGTCCGCACTCCCTTCGCTGTCGCGCGCGGCGAGCGCCACGAGCACGCGCTGCCGCACCAAGAGCGGAAGCGCGTGCTCGAGCAGCTGGAGCGAGGAGCGGTCAGCAGCATGCAAGTCATCGAGCAAGAGCACGATCGGCGCGGCTCGCGCGCGGCGCGCGAGGAAGGCCGCCACCTCGGCGAACAGCGCGAGGCGCGCGGCGGCGTTCGCGCGCTCCTCCAGGCTGCCGAGCGCGGGCGCCGGGTCGCCCTCGACCGCCAGCGCGCCGAGCACCTGGATGAACGGCCAGAAGGGCGGCGTGAGCCCGACCTCCCACATGCGACCCCAAGCGACGCGCGCGCCCGCCGCCAAGGCGCGCCGGGCGAGCTCCTCGAGCAGACGCGTCTTGCCGATGCCGGGCTCGCCGCTCAGCATCAGCGCGGCGCGTTCGCCGGCGACCACGACCGAGAGCGCCTGGTCGAACGCGGCGAGTTCGCGATCGCGACCGACCAGCGCCGGAGCTTCCACGGCCGTCTTGTATCATCGCCACCTCGGGCCCAGCAAACGGCGGCGCAGCACCCGCCGCGTTCCACGCCAGAACGCGCTCGCCCCTACTTGTGGAGCTCGAGCTGCATCACGCTGACGGAGGCGCCCGCCACGAACGTCTCCGCCCGCCCGCTCATCTGCTTTGGGCTCATCGGAATAGTCAGATCGATGACCTCCTTGAAGGGCTTACCTTCCTGCGTGCCCGTGAACACGAACTGCAGCGTGTCGCCGGCCGCGGGCGAGGCCACGTGATCGTGCGTCTCGCCCGCGTTCGTCACCGAGTACCAGTGGTACGTGTTCGTGTTGGGCTCGTAGCCCATCAGGTCGGTCTCCTCGAAGACCGGCACGCCGGGAATACCGGTGACGCGGAAGTTGCACAGCACGCCGAACTGCGCCGAGGTGCGCTTGCAGCTCCAGGTCGCATCGATCTTGGCGCTGTCTTGGCCCATGGTCAGCGAGCCGCTGCCTTTCCATTGGCCAACCAGACACTGCATGTCGGCCACAGGCTTCGGCAGCGGCGCCGCCGTTTTCAAAGGCGGCGCCGCCGTTTTCGAGGGCGGCTCCGCCATTTTCGAAGGCGGCTCCGCCGCGGCGACAAACGGGAGGGCGAGGGTCAGGAGGGCGCTGAGTCTGGCAAGTTTCTTCACGGATCGTCTCCTTCGCCCAGAAGGCGTGACGATCGGTGGCACGGCGTTCCCGCGCGCGGAACGCGACGCGGGCGCCGCGCTGTTTAGCGGCCGGCCCCCGCCGAGAGCGCGACCACGGGCACGATCAGGGCCAGGAACACCGGCGCACTGAGCAGGCCAAAGGGCAGAATGGCGATCGCGAGGACCGGTGCCAGCACCAGAAACGCGAGAACCGAAACAGCGATCTCGAACAAGCGGGAACCTTCCATGGCGACCTCCTCCATCGTTTCGCTGCGCGCCCGCGCGCGCTCCGACCGCGGTCGCTCGCGCCCCAGCGCGCGCTCCGACCTCAGTCCGTGCGACGCGCTTGCGACACCCGCGCACGGCCCGTGGAGGCCTCGGTTGCAACCGCCATGCCTCGTCGAAAGCTACCGTTCTGGCTCGCAAAACGCGCTCCACTGCGGCCCGGCGTGCGAACTTGTTGGCCCCTGCCAACAGGCTCGCGGACAAAGCGTCGCGTCGAGCCTTCGGCGTAAGGACTCACACGAGCCCAGGGCCTGCTCGTTCGCCTACCCGCGTCCGGCGATCACTGCGGACTGCCGACGGAGGTAGCGAGCGCGTCGAGTGAGATGCCTCGTGCGCACGGCTCGCGGCGTCACGGCCCGAGCAAGCGCTCCATCGCCGCGAACAGCTGCTCCTCACTGAACGGCTTCAACAGCACCGCCTGGTACAGCGAGCGCTCTTTGGGGAGCACCTCTGGCAAGGCGGTCATCATGATCACCGGAACCTCGGCGAGCCGCGCGTCCGCGCGCATCGCCTTCAGCGTGCCCGTCCCGTCCAACACCGGCATCATCACGTCGAGCAGCACCAGATCCGGACGTTCGGCCGCCATGCTCGCGAGCGCGAGCTTGCCGTTGATAGCGATGGACGTGGTGTATCCATGCTCTGTCAGGATCTCGGCGACGATATCGGCTATCCCAAATTCGTCGTCGACTATCAGGATTCGCTTCGTCATGCCCGGCGCTTGCGCTGCTTAGGCCCCTTTGCGGCGGGCGCTGTCGCGCGCCTCGCTTGGGCGTGAGTCAGCCGCCTGGGCAGCTGCTTCTCCGCGCCTCCGCGGATCGCTTCCGATACGACCTCACCGACTTCGAACCCCCGATCAGTGATCGCGAAGTCTCGTACCGAAAGATCGTGTGAGCTGTCGCGTACCTTGAGCACCGTCAACGTGCGGCGAGTCCGGCTCGGCCGCTCGCTGTGGTTCAAGAGCACGATGTTGTGCGTCAGCGCGGACATGCCGAGCATGGAAAGCTGCAGGTTTTCGCCGAACAGATCGGGGGTCTCGGAGGAATACATCCCAGTCACCCCGAGCTCCTCGAGCTCCTCGGCGATGCACGACATGACCTCGCGCAGCCGGTCCGTCGTGTCGGCCGCGGCCTGAAACCCCTGCAAGCCGTCGATGAAAAGACGACGCGCGCGCGCCTCGCGGACCGCCCTGAGTAGGCTATCCGCGAGCACATCGATGATGCCCTCGACGGGTTGGTTCCACAGGATGTGCAGCAGACCGCGCTGGTGTGCGTCGCTCCAGTCGAGCCCGAAGCGCTTGCATTTGGTGAGGATCGTGGGCGGGCGCTCGAAGAAGCCGAAGTACACGCCCGCTTCCTCGCGCTTCAAGCCCGCCTCCAAGAAGTGCAGGCCGAACAGCGTCTTGCCGCTCCCCGACGGGCCGACCACGGAGGTCATGGAGCTCGCGGGCAGACCGCCGTGAAGCATCGCGTCGAGCCCGGCGATCCCGAACGCCGCGCGCGCGGCCGCATGCGGCGCGCCGTCGTAGTCCGGCCGCACCCGGCCGGTCTCGATACGCGGCAGCACGCGCACGCCGTCGTCGGTGATCTCCATGTAGTGCTTGCCGCGGACGGGCGACGCGCCGCGCATCTTGCGCACGCTGATGTGGCGGATCGCACGCAGCCGCTGGACCTCGTCTTCGAGCTCGATGATGCCGTCGACCATGGTGCGCTCGGGCCGAAATCCGCGCGGGCGCTCGGTGCTGCTGAGCAAGAGCACCGTGCAGGCCGTCATCGCCGCCACGACCTGAAGCTCGTGGATGAACTTTTTGAAGTCTTTGGCCGAGGGCGAGGCTTCTTCGGCCGAGATCAGGCCGTCGAGCACGACCACGTTCGCCTTCTGCGCGGCGATCGTGTGCCGCACCAGCTTCTGCAGACTCGCCAGACCTTCGGCTTCGAGCACCTTGAAGGCGCTCAGGTACGTGACGCGCTCCGTGATCAGCGCTGGATCGAAGAAGCTCATGCGCCGCAGGTGCGCGAGCAGGCGCGTGTGCGACTCGGCCAACAGCGTGATGTACACGGCCCGTCCGCCGGCCGCCGCATGAAGGAAGCAGAACTGGCTGCCCAGCGTAGTCTTGCCCACGCCCGGCGGCCCCTCGATGATATACACCCCACCCTGCAGGAACCCTCCCTCCAGGATCGTGTCCAAGCCCGGAATATGGGTCGGCACCCGCGCCATCGATTCACTCGTCATCGCCTCTCTCGCCTCGCTTGATCGGTAAGGTCACGGTGAACGCCGACCCGACCCCGCCGCTTTCGACCGCAACGCCGCCGCCCATCGCTTCGCACAGCTGCCGCACGATCCAGAGGCCGACCCCAAAGCCGCTGGGGTGGCTCGACTTCGCGCGCTCGAAGCGCCGAAAGATGCGCTCCTTGTCTTCTTCGCGGATGCCGATGCCCCGGTCGGCCACGACCAGCAGCGCCTGTTCGCCGCCGCGCCGGACGGCGACGCGGATGGGCGCGCTGTTGCCGTAGCGGATCGCGTTGGAGATCAAGTTGCTCACGATCTGTTCGAGGCGCATGCGATCCCAGGCACCGACGATCGGGCCTGCGATCTCCAAGCTGAGCGTGCTGCCCGACGCTGCCAGCTCGCGCTCGAAGCTCGCGACCACTTCGCGCACGACCTCGCTCAGATCGACGTCCTCGGGCACGAGCTCGATCTCGCCGCGGTGCATGCGCGATACGTCGAGGATGCGATTGAGCGCGCTCATGAAGCGCCCCAGCCGGCGCGCGAACGCGTCGAGCTGCTCACCGAGCCAGCCCGCAGGTACCGCTCCGTCCCTGGCCTGCTGCGCCGCGCTCTGCAGGCGATGGACGTGAAGCACCAGCGGTGAAATCGGATTTCTGAGCTCGTGGGCCGCGGCGATGATGAACTCGTCGCGGGCTCGGAGCTCCGCCTCGAGCGTGCGCACTCGCGCGCGCAGCTCGACCAGCTCTTGGGAGCCGTCATCGTGGGGGTTCGCCAATCGCGGGATCCTTCTCTTCGGCCCACTTGCCAGCGAGCGCGCGGCCGAGCGTCTCGCCTCCGACCGTGTCGGCAGCCCGCCTACCTTCCCTCCTGGGTGCGAAACGCGCAAGTCTGGCGTCCTTGCAGCCCGAGACGGCCTGATGCCAGCGCAAACAGAGCGTCCATGCGCGATTTGGCGCGCCACATCTTCAGCGCGCGCCGCTGCCGGCCGTTAAGCCCCCGGAGCGGCGGACCGCGGTGCACCTCGTGCATTCGTACGCGCGCCGAAGCAGGCGAAGCCACCGATGAGCATCTCCCAAGCCGACAAGAAGAACTTCTCGATCCGCAAGCTACGCAACCTCATTCTCGTCGCACTCGTCGTGGCAGTCTCCGTCTACACAGCGGTGATGTTCTCGCTCGCCCAGCGCCTGTCGGAGCGCTTCGGCCCGCAGGTACGCGCAGATCTGGAGTGGCGTACGCAGCGCGGCGCACAAGAGCTCGCGCGCGCCGCGGACCTCGGTTTGGCGATCGGTGACCGCGCGATGGTCGAGAAATCGTTCGGCGTCTACGCACAGTCGAAAGACGTGCAAGCCATCGTCGCCGTGGGCACGGACGGAAAGGTGATCGCCCAGCACGGCAAGCCGCCCAAGGGCGACCTGTTCGCGGGCGAGCCCGGCGCGCTGCGCGCGTTCCCCGAGTATCTGACCAGCTGGGCTGAAGCGCAGATCGAAGGCGCGCCGATCGGCAAGGTCGCCGTGGTGGTCTCCACCAATCGCCTGCATGAGGCGCAGAAGCTGCTCGATCGCTCGTCGAACACCACGCTGACCGGCGGCTTGGCCGCGCTCTTGCTCGGAACCGTGGTCGTCTCGTTCTTCACGGGCGCCGTGGCGCTGCGCGACGCGCAGCTCTCGGATTACGCCAAGAACCTCGAGCAGAAGGTCGAAGAGCGCACGCGCGAGCTCGACGAGCGCAACCGCGGCATGCGGCTCGTGCTCGACAACGTCGCGCAGGGCTTCATCACCATCGACCTCCACGGCAAGATGGCGAGCGAGCGCTCGGCGGTCGTCGATCGCTGGTTCGGCACGCCCCGCGCGGACGCGACGCTCGGCCAGTACCTGAGCGCGCACTCGCACAAGTACGTCGAGCAGCTCGAGCTCGGGCTGGCGGAGCTGCGCGACGGCATCATGCCGGTCGAGCTCCTGCTCTATCAGCTGCCGAAGCGCATGAACGCAGGCGAGCGAACCTTCGACGTGAGCTACAGCCCGATCGGCGACCCCGAGGCGCCCGATCGCCTGTTGGTGATCGTCAGCGACGTAACCGAAGCCGTCGCCCGCGAGCGCGCTGAGCGCGATCAGAAGGAGCTCATCGCGCTGTTCCAGCGCCTGGCGAACGACCGCGCCGGCGTGGAAGAGTTCCTGATCGAGGCGGCGCACCTGGTGGGCGCTCTGCGCGAAGAGACCGACGCGGTCGTGCAGCAGCGCATCGTCCACACGCTCAAGGGCAACTGCGCGATCTACGGGCTCGAGTCTTACGCAGAGCTCGCGCATCAGGTCGAAAACGATCTGATCGAGACCAAGAAGCCGCTCGACCCGGTGCAGCGCGGGGCGCTGGTCGACGCCTGGAAGCGCACCATCGGCCGCATCGGTTGGCTGCTCGGCGGCGCGCGCCGGAACATCGTACAAGTGGACGCCGCCGAGATCGACGCGCTCGCCGCGCGCGCCCAAGCGGGCGCGGTGTCGCGCGAGATCGTGGCGGTGCTCGCCGACTGGCAGCGCGAGCCCGTGTTCCGCCGGCTCGAGCGGCTGGCGCGTCAGGCAGCCGGTGTCGCCGATCGCCTGAACAAGCCGCGCCCGAAGATCGTCATCGACGACCACGGCGTACGGCTCGACGGCGAGTTGCTCGCGCCGTTCTGGAGCGCGATGGTGCACGTGGTGCGCAACGCGCTCGACCACGGCATCGAAGAGCCCGAAGTGCGCGCGCTCGCCGGCAAGGCCGACGCAGGCACGATCAGCCTGTCGGCGCTGCGCCAGGATGGAAAGCTCGTGATCAGCGTTCAGGACGACGGTCGCGGCGTGAACTGGGACAAGCTGCGCGAGAAGGCGGCCGCGCGCGGTCTTCCGCACACCACGCGCGACGAGTTGATCGAAGCGCTCTTCAGCGACGGGGTCAGCACCAAGGATGCGGCCACGGACGTGTCTGGACGCGGCGTCGGCATGGCGGCGCTGCGGCAAGTCGTGCGCGACTTCGGCGGCTCGATCGAGGTCGAGTCGCAGCCCCACCAAGGCACGGTCTTCCGCTTCGTGCTCGACGAGCGCCGCGCCGGCAGCGTGATGAGCGCGAGCGTCCGCCGCCCCCGCGCCTCGCTCATGCCCAACTTGTCCTGAGCGGGACCTCGGCTTCAGGGCACGAGCGAGCGGCAGCCTAACGCAGCCTCGTCACAGAGGCACATCGCGGTAGTGCGCGATGGCGCGCTGCACCGTCTGGAAACCTCGCGCAGTCGATCTTGGCAAGCCCTGCGTGGAGCAATGAAGGCGAGAGCTCGGTCGCGGATGAGTGAACACCTGCGGCTCGACTCGACCGTGTGCCATCCACCGCCGTGTAGCAAATGCCCAGCAAATACGGAAGTGCCCGGAAGTACGAGGGTTTGCTCTGAGTGGCCGACGAAAAACAAGCTACTTCGCAAATGACCCTGCGCGAATGCTGAGGCGGCTCACTGGGCACCGGTCTGGTGGTCGCTGGCCCGCACGAACAAGCGCGTTACCTGCCTGCCAGCGCGTTCGTCGTCAAATCGGAGCCCGCGATTCGCCTTGCGCGGCCTCGACCCCGTGAAGAGCCAGAAGGCGCCGCTACGCTGCCTGCAGCCAGGCCAGCGAGCGAGCCAGAACCTCGGCGCCGTTGGACTCGGCGCACGTGCCGTGCGCGATCAGCAGCCGCTCTGGGTTCCACGCGAGCACGCGTTCGAGGGCGGCGCGCGCGCGCTTGCGGTCGGTAAAAGTAAGGCGCCACTCGCGCGGCGTGCTGCCGTTCGGCCCGAGCAGCCCATCGGCCTTCATCAGCAAGCGCTGCCACAGACTCATCGCGCCCGGGTTGTGCTTCTGAATCAAGTCACCCACCAGACAAGTGCGCGACGGGCGGTGAAAGAAGAACAACTCAGTCACCGCAAGGCTACCTTCGACCGTCACGACGTCGATCTGGTCTTCCCATGCCGCCGGCGCCTCGTCGTCGAGTACGGCAGCGAAGTGCAGATCCTTGCGCTTCTCGCGCAAGCCGGGTGGAGCGTAGAGGCATAGCGCTGGAAACGCCTCCACCCACTGCGCGAGGGCGAGGTGGTGGAGCTTGTTCGGCTCGACCGCGTAGCGCGGCTCGCCGAGCGTACGAACCTCATCGCGGAGCTCCGGAGACAGTGCGACGGGCGACCAGACCCACAGCGCGCCGCTCGGAAGCTGCGCGATAGCCATCCGCGTCGGATAGGGGAAGCCGAAGAACGAGACGTTCGGCCCGTCGGCCACGAACAGAGCATTTCCGAAGGCCCTGATCTGCATGATGTCCTCCCGGCGAATGATGCGGCCACGATGCAGGTCCGGCCAGGACGACGAACTGGCGATGGATCTGCGAGCGCGCATGGTTCCTCGCTGATCACCATGGGTCCCCGGCTGTCGCGCGCGCAAGCGCCTGAGCAGAGGAAGAGCACGCGTTTGGGAGGCGAAAGCGCGCCGTGGATAGGTGAGTTTTGCTCTGCGCCTGGAGCGCTATTCGCCACGGTGCTAGCGTCGAGACATGGCTGCGAACACCGACTTGGCCGACGCACAGTTCTGCGATCACTTCCACGCGTGCGCTTTCGTCGCCGGTCCTGCCGAGGAGCGCGGCGTCATCGATCCGTTCCTGATCACGGGAATGAGCCGCGGACAAAAGGCCGTGTACATCGTCGATCCCAAGGATCGCGACCAACACGCGGCGCGGCTGGAGAATGCAGCGCCCGACCCGGAGTTGCTCGAGGTGACCACCTGGAGCGACGCGCATCTCAAAGGTGGTGTCTTCGATCAGGACCGTATGATGGCCGATCTGGAGACCATGATCCGCGAGCACGCCGCCACCGGCCGGCCGCCGATCCGGCTCGTGGGCCAGATGGGTTGGGTATTTACCTCTCCGCCGGGGATCGAACAGTTGGTGGCCTACGAAGCGAGCGTCAACGAAGTCCTCAATCGCGGTAAGACACCGACCGTGTGCGTGTACGACGTGCGCCGTCTGAGCGGCTCCATGATGATGGACCTTCTGCGTGCGCACCCACTCACCGTGATGAATGGGGTGCTGCACGAGAATCCCTTCTACACGCCTGCCGAGGAGATGTTGCGCGATATCCAGCGACGCCGCGCGCTGAGCTGAAGCATGAGCACACCGCCGTCGTCGAGCTCGCGGGACGCCGACAGCCGCCTGCTTCGTTGTTTTCGCGACTTGGCGGCGCTCAATGCATTGCCGTCGATGTGTGTCGGCCGGTCGCCCGAAGAGGCGCTCGAAGTCGTGCTCGATGCGCTTCCGACCGCGCTCACGTGCGATCTTATCTACGTCGAGTTGCCGGGCTCGCCTAGCGAACAGCGCGCTTCGTTGGCAGGCGCGCTGGTGGCAGCGCCCGAGCTGCCCGCGCTTCGGGCGGCGCTCGGCGGCGAGTGCGCTGCGCGCGGCGCACTCGAGATTCCAGGGCTCGGCCCGCGCTTTTGCCTCGAGGTCGAGCTGCCCATCGGCGCAGCGCGCGGGTGCTTGATCGCAGGGCGACGCACACCGTTCGATCCGGCGACCGATCGAGTGCTCATCCGTAGCGCGGCCAACCTGGTCGGCACCGCGCTCGAGACCGCCCACGTGCTCGACGCCGCCCGGCGCAAAGACGAATTTATCGCCATGCTCGGGCACGAGCTGCGCAACCCCCTCGCCCCCATCCTGACCGCGGTGGAGCTGCTCGCGCGCAATCCTTCTGCCGCTCGCGAGCAGCGCGTGATCGAGCGGCACACGCGACATCTCGCGCGGCTCGTCGACGATCTCCTCGACATCTCGCGCGTGACCCGCGGCCATATCGAGCTGCGGAGCGAGCGGATCTCGCTCGCCTCGGTTCTGGAACGAGCCGTAGAGCTCGCCGCGCCGCTCGTGATGCACCATGGTCACACGCTCCACGTCGCGAGCACGGACGGAGTGATACTGCAGGGCGATCCAGTGCGCCTGGCACAAATCTTCGGCAACCTGCTGACCAACGCGGCGAAGTTCACACCACCTGGCGGACGGATCGAGCTCGCCCTGGAGCACGCCTGCGACCGGGTGCGAGTGACCGTCCGCGACAACGGCCGCGGCATCGCGTGCGAACAACTTACGCACATCTTCGAACCCTTCGTACAGATCGATCGCGAGCGCGATTCGCTGTACGGCGGGCTCGGCCTCGGCCTCGCGATCGTCGACGACCTGGTCAAGCGCCACGGCGGCACGATCAGCGCGCACAGCGAAGGCCCAGGACGTGGAGCCTCGTTTGCGGTCACCCTTCCCGTCGTGGCCGGTTCCGCGGAGCCCCTCGCCCCACCGCAGCCCGAAGCGCCGAACAGCAGGGCGGGCATGCGCGTGCTCGTGGTCGACGACAGCGTCGATATCGCAGAGCTGCTGGCGGAGGCGCTAGAAATCGAGGGCTTCCAAGCGGCCATCGCGCACAGCGCGCTGCCCGCGCTCGAGTGCTGGCGCAGCTTTCAGCCGCACGCGGCCATCCTCGACGTGGGGCTCCCGGAGCTCGATGGCTACGAGCTGGCCAGGAGAGTGCGCGCCGAATACGGCGGACGACCCTTCCTGATCGCCGCGACTGGATACGGCCAGACGAGCGATCGCCGAAAGGCCTCAGAAGCCGGCTTCGATCGCCATTTCGTAAAACCAGTAAGCGTAGAAGAGATCGTACGCGCGCTCGATCAACGCTTGGCGTCGTTGCAGTGAGACTCCGAACGCTAGCATGCCTCAACGCGCGTTCATGTCATGCGCAACTCGTCTGTCACG
>CAZYWR010000001.1:0-4884 GCA_964651185.1 uncultured Polyangiales bacterium | reverse complement strand
GAGGGCGGCGCGCTCCTTCTCGAGCAGCACGCGGCGCGACAGCACGATGTTGCCGCGCTTCTTGTTGAACTTGATGACCTTGAACTTGAAGCTCTGGTTGAGGAACGCGTCGAGGTTGCGCACGGGGCGCAGATCCACCTGCGAGCCGGGCAAGAACGCTTTCACGCCGCCGCGGATGGAGACCTGCAGGCCGCCCTTCACGCGCGCGGTGATGGTGCCTTCGATCAGCTCGTCGCGCTCGCACGCGGCGCTGATCTCATCCCAAACCTTGAGCTTGTCCGCCTTCTCCTTCGAAAGCGAAACCAGGCCGTCGTCGTTCTCCTTCGACTCGACCAACACATCCACGGTGTCGCCGATCTGCACCTGCGGCTGCCCGCCCGCGCTGGAGAACTCGCTCATCGGGATCAAGCCCTCGGACTTGTAGCCGATGTCGACGACCACGGAGTCCTTGTTGAGCTTGATCACGGTGCCGGTGACGATGTCACCGTCCTTCAGAGAATCGGCCTGCGCGATGGAGGCCTCGAAAAGGGCAGCAAAGCTTTCAGAACCCGAGTTCCGGCTCTGCGCCTCGGTAGTGGCGCTCATGTCTACTTTTTCGATCTCACCTGGGTGCACGATTCATGCGCGGCGTGATAGCCTCGCATCTCCCGCGGACGCCCCCAGGCGGCCCCTCGCAATTGGGCAGAAACACGGCGCAAGCGCGGGAAGCCGGACCTGTAGCACGGCTGGGCCACCCGTCCAGCCCCGACCGGCCGAGCTGGCCGCGCAGCGACTGCCCTGAACCGGCGAGAATCCCACGAGTTCGTCGAACGTTCGGGGGTCTCACGGAGACGCTGATACGATGAACGGGCGTCGATGGAGCGCCCCTGCCCGAGCCCGGACCAGCCGCCCTGGGTGCCCGTTTTGGCGGGGGTCGTGCCGCTCCTGGTCTATGCAGCCAGCGCCAGCGGGCACGGCTATTGGCTGGATAGTGCGGAGTTCACGGCCGCCGCCGTGCAGCTCGACATCCCCCATCCGCCCGGCCATCCGCTCGCCAACTTATGGGGCAAGCTGTTCGCGCTTCTGCCCGTGGGTCCCTTGCCGTACCGGGTCGCGCTCGGCCAGGCGGTCGCGGCCGCGCTGGCGGTGGCGTTCGCCGAGGTCGCGTACGCGCGCAGCTTGCGCTGGATCGGGCTCGAGCAGCGCGCTTGTCGCGCGCTGCTCGCGCTCGGCGGCGCGTGGATCTTGGCCGGCGCATACGGGTTCTGGTTCCAAGCTGTACGCGCGGAGGTGTACGCGCTCGAGGCGCTGCTCGTGGTCGCGGCGCTGGAGCGGCTGACGGCCGTCGCGTGCACGGAGCTCCCGCGCGACCCGCGGCCACTCTACCTCGCGTGCCTCGCGCTCGGCCTCGGACTCGCCAACCACCACTTCATCGCCTTCTTGGCGTTGCCTGCGCTCTTGCCCGCGCTGCTGGCGCTTACGCGCGCGCACGGCGCGAAGGTGGTGGGCAGCGCGCTGCTCGCCGGCGCGCTCGGGCTGGTCTGTTACGCGTACCTGCCGCTGCGCGCGGCCACGTCGCCGCCGATGGATCTCGGTCACCCTGTCAGCTTTCGCGACTTCTTCTGGGTGGTGAGCGCGCAGGTCTACGCGCGCCACATCGGCAGCGCCGCCCGCCAGCCGCTCGGCGAGCGCTTCGCGGACTTGCTGGTGATCCTCGACGAGAACTTCACGCTCTGGACGCTCTCGCTCGCGCTGCTCGGGAGCTACGCGCTCTTGCGCGCACGCCGGCTCTGGCCGCTCGCGTACGTGTGGCTGGCGACGGCGTTGATCAGCTTGTGCGGCCGCGCCTGGCTCAACCCGGTGCGCGCGAATCCCGACGTGCTCGGCTACATGATGCCCGGGTTCACGGCGCTGGTGGCGCTCGCCGCGGCGGGCCTGACGGCGCTGTGCAAGAGCTTGCCAGACGGCCGTGCGCGCTCGGTCGCGCTCGCCGTGTGCGGGGCGGTGAGCGCGCTCGGGCTGGCGCAGTTCGCGCGCGAAGCCGATCGCGCGAGCTTGCGAACCTTCCACGCCAGCGACGACTTCGACGACCTGCGGCGGCGCGCACTGCCCACACGCGCGCTGGTCGTGCTGCTGACGCCCGACGTGGTGTTTCGCCACTGGGAGGGCGAAGCGGTCGAACAGCTGCGCGCCGATGTCACGCTCGTCCCGGTGCCGTTCCTCGGTTACGGCGCGCTCGATCGCGTGCTCGTCGCGCGCCATCCAGAGCTGCGCGAGCTCATCCGCCATTACCGCGAGCATGGCGCACTCGCACCGGACGCGCTGCGCGCGCTCGCGCGCGACCGGCCCGTTTCGATCGAGCTCGACCCCGCTGCCGCGCTGCCCTTGGTCCCGCACGTGCTCCCGGCCGGGCTCTTGTACGGCATGGTCCGCGCCCCGCCCTCGGCGCCGTACCTCGCGCAAGCAGGACGCGCTTGGAGCGCGAGCGACGAGCGGCTCGAAGCCCGTCTGGGCGCCGACCTGCGCGAGATCGAGACGCGCAAACAGCTGCTCTGGAGCCGCTACGTGGCCGCGCTCTACTTCGCCTGGCACGGCGCTTTTGAGCTCGCGCGCGCGGCGGCGTGGCGCGGCCTAGCGCTCGCGCCGCAGGCCCGCGAGCTGCGGGCGCTCGCGCAAACTTTGGCCGGCACGCCCCAGCTCCCTTTCGATCTCACGCCGTTCTTGCCGCCGCGCGCCGTGCACGCGCACTGAGCGAGGCGAGATCCGTGGCCCCGCGGGTCGCTCGCGCGCTCCGCGCCGTGCGCGACAAGTGAGTAAGATGCACGGCCACACCGAGAGCGAGCGGCTGAGGCCGGTCCACGCCGCCGGCGTGACACAATAAACGGATCGTGCGCGGGTCCCTCGGACTCACGAGAGGCGTTGGCGCACGAGCGTCTCGAGCTGGTCGACGACCTCGTCGAGTGAGATCGCGCTCGTATCGAGCAAGACGGCGTCATCGGCCGGCTTGAGCGGCGCGACGTCGCGCTCGCTGTCCCGGCGATCGCGCTCGCGGATCTCCGCTAACACCTGCTCCTGCGGCAACTCGTGCCCGCCGCGCGCGAGCTCTTCGTGACGCCGCCGCGCGCGCGCTTCGTCGCTGGCAGTCAAAAACACCTTCACTTCCGCGTCCGGAAACACGACCGTGCCGATATCCCGACCTTCGAGCACGACATCGCCGGCCTCCCCCAGGCGCCGCTGCAGCCCGAGCAGCGCTTTGCGCACGGCCGGATGCCGCGAGACGCGGCTCGCTCCGTCAGAGATCTGCGGGGTGCGAATATCTCCCGAACGATCGACGCCATCGATATGCAGGCGCGGCGGTTCTTCTGGGGATCGCTCGAGCGAGAGCGCGAGCGTATCGACCATGTTGCTGAGCGCGGTGCCGTCGTCCCACGACACACCGCGCTCGAGCGCCGCCAGCGCCACCCCACGATACAGCGCGCCCGTGTCCACCAGCGTGTAGCCGAGCCGCTCCGCCAATCTGCGCGCGGCCGTACTCTTGCCCGCACCCGCGGGACCGTCGAGCGCGACGACTACCCGGCCGCGAGGACGAAGCGTGCTCATGACTCCTCTTCTCGCACGAGCTCGGCGCCGAGCGCCACCAGCGCATCCACGAACCCCGGATATAGTGCGTCGAGCCGCTCGGCTGCATCGATCCGCGTCTCGCCCTCCGCGCGCAATCCCAAGACGCAAGCCGCGAGCGCCTGGGCGGGCGGCACATCGGCCGGCACGTGCGCAGCGCGCAGCGCGCGCGGAGGATCGATCTCCAAGCCGTCTTCGTAGACCGTGCACGCGATGCCGAAGGCGGCGAGCAGGGAGACCGTGGCCTTGAGCGCGTCCGGCGCGCGCCTGCGTAGCGCGCCCACGTCGCGGAGCGACAGGCGATCGCTGCTGATGGTGCAGAGCGCCGCCAGCGCAGGCACTTCGTCGAGCAACCGCGAGGCGCGCTCGCCTCCCACACGAATGCGCCCGAGACGCGACCCTCGCACGCGCAGGTCACCGACCGGTTCGTTCCCGGCCAGGGCGCCTTTCGGCGTGACTGCCACGCGCGCCGCCGTGCCCCGCAGCGCCTCCAAGAACCCCGTGCGGGTGGGATTGAGCCCCACGCCCGCGATCCGCACGTCGCTCCCCTCGACCATCATGCCGGCGGCCAGCAACAAGCTCGCGAGCGTGAAGTCGCCTGGCACCGTCCACGCGAACCCGGGCCACGCCGGTGCGCCTGCGCTCGTGTCGAGCAGAGTCATCCCCGCCGCGCTCTGGATCGGCGCCGCGAGCGCGACCAGCGCGCGCTCCGCGTGATCGCGCGACAACATGCCTTCGCCGATCGCCGTCACGCCGCCTGCGTACAGCCCCGACAGCAATAGCGCGTGCTTGGTCGACGCGTCGCCCTCCGGGATCGCGATCTCGACGTCACCGGCGAGCTCGCCCGGGAACACCGGAGCGACCGCCACCGGCGCATGGAGCTCGCCGTGTTCGCCGGCGCGCCCGGCCACGTGTGCACCGCGCGCGCGCAGTGGCTCGATCACTGTGCGCAGCGGGTGATCGCGCGCCTCTTCGCTCGCTTCGACGCGCGTCCCGAACGCTTGCCCGGCCAAGAGCGCGACCGTGAGCTCCAGCGTGGTCGGTGAGTCGCCCGCGTGCAGGACACCCGAGGGCAAGCGCAGCCCGCGCAGGCCGACACCCCCGACGAAATAGCCATCCCGCTCTTCGCGTACGTCGACGCCGAGCTCGCGCAAGACCGCTGCCAGTCGCCGATGATCTCGGCGCGGCGCCATACCTTGGAGCGTGCACGGCCCGTCTGCCAACGCCGCCCACACCAGCGCGCCTTGTCCAATGTGCAGATCGCCCGCCAGCTCGACTGCGCCCGAA